>JBFLKV010000188.1:0-3351 GCA_040883365.1 Eubacteriales bacterium | reverse complement strand
AGGTGTAGTTAACCTGTTTTTTACAGACAATCTCAATCATGCCGGCATCACCATTGTAAGGTGTGGTCACGATGACATCCGAAGCTTCAATGCCATTAAGCTGTGCGTAGACAACGGCGGCGTTTTCTGCGGCCGTAGAATCTGGCAAGCTTTCCACTGCGGCCATAACCGCCGCATCGGCTGCGTTTTGTGCCGTGGATTCAGCTATTTTTGCCATCCCAAGATCGATAACAAGTGCAGCGAATCCCATTAAGACAACGAAAAGCGCGGCATATAGAACTAAGGCCTGTCCGGATTCATCTTTTGCTTTTTTATAAAAATTTTTCATCATATATCCCTCAAACATCTCTAGTTGATAGCTGGCTTAAACCAAGCGGATTAAGATGCAAAGCATTAAATCATCAAACAGTACTAAATATCTTATAGCATGTACATAAAAATTTAGTGATGGAAATAATTTTGGTTGGTCTCATCGAGCAGAGGATGGTTGTTGAGGCTTGGAATCTAGTGTTTGCAAAAAAACACTTTGCGAGACACCAAAAACCCTTAGATGTGCATCTTTTCCCCGTTTACTATCGATGTGATAATTCTGCCTTAGCTATAATATTATACTCCCGAGAAATATATTTGTAAATATAAAGAAGGACGAAATGTGAGAAAATATGTGATAAAAACGATGAAATATATAATAATATGAAGAAAATACCGCAGAGAGTGTGTAAAAGATGTTTGATAGCATTAGGTGAATGTGACATATTGTGGTTTTATTAGAGAATGGTATCAGACGATAAATATGTAAAAAACCAATCAGAGGGAATTTTAAGCTGAATATGAACGATTTTTTATACGATATAAAACAAGGATTATTCATTTGTATTCGGTTTTTTTTTGTAGTAAAATAATGCGATGAATAAAAAGCAAATTGTTATTAATATTGTCGTGAATGTCTTAAGCTTTGCGATTGGCCTGTCCATTTCGTTTTTCTTGTCCCCCTATATCATTGAGAATTTAGGGGTGGACGCTTATGGGTTTTTTCAAACGGCCAATATTTTCTTTTCTTATGCTACCATCCTTACCATTGCCATCAATTCCATGGCTGGACGCTTTATCTCAGTGGCTTACCATCGGGGCGATAAGCTGAAAGCCGAGCAGTATTTTAATACAGTATATTTAGCCAATATCGTGCTGGTCAGTGCGCTCTTCATTGTCAGCATTTTTGTTGTCGTCTTCTTAGATCGCATTATACAAATCCCGAGCGATATGGTTAGGGATGTAAAAATCCTATTCCTGCTCATCTTTATTTCTTCGCTGTTTGTCGTGATGATGAGCGCACACAAAAACAGTATGTTCGTGAAGAATCGTGTGGATATCAGTGCTTATATCAGCATTTTTAAAGTGATGCTACGCGGTGCGTTGCTTCTGATATTGTTTGCGCTATTCCGACCCAGCCTGATCATCATTGGGGTGACAAGTTTTGCGATGATGATGACTGAGGGCTTGGCATATGCGTTGACTAAACGAAAAATCATGCCGGAAATCCGAGTGGATATTAGATTGTTTAAGTGGGAGATGCTGAAAGATTTAGTGGGTTCGGGCAAATGGAATGTGCTGAACAATATCAACGGGCTATTGACGTTGGGTTTGGATTTGCTTTTTGCCAATATCTTTTTGGGGCCGGTTGCAGCAGGGGTCTTAGCTGTTGCGAGAACTTTCCCCAATTATACAGTTCAGATGTTTGATATATTTAAAAGGTCTTATCTGCCTTCGATTACCAAAGGCTATGCCGAAGATGAGAAAAGTCTATTAAAGAACTTTTTGGCTTCGTTTATCCCCATCACCATGGCGGGCTCCATCATTATCGGGGGCATCTTAAGCTTCGGAGACATATTCTACGGATTGTGGATTCCGTCTCAGGATGCCAAGTTTTTGCAACTGCTCACCACATTGATTGTGATGGTGGAATTCAGCTTCTACTCGGTACGCACGTTGCCCGGTCTTTTCCAGATTAAAAAGCGGTTGAAGCGTTTTTCGGTTAGCACATTTGGCATGGCCATATTAAGCGTGGCGATTGTGATCGCGGTTCTGCGCACGACCCAAAACACCGACTTGGGGTTGATAGCTATTGCGGGCGTTACATCGGTTTTGACAAATCTTCTAAACCTTTTCTATATATACCCCCTGGCAGCAAAAGTGATTGGCGAAAAATGGACCGCCTTTTTCCCGCCGGTGCTTAAAGGTTATGCTTGTTTGGCCGTTGTGACGGTGCTTGGCTATGGACTTCGGCAGATTTGGGCAATCGATTCCTGGGGCAGACTGGCCTTAAGTGCTATCTTTGTTGCGCTGATAGGGTTTGGCATTAACCTATTTATCCTACTTAACAAAGACAAGAGACAAAACTTATGGATCAGTTTAAACGGATATATTAAGACCAAATTTGCAAAATAGCATTAACATATATCACAAAATTTTTAGCTATATATAAACAATGGATTGATATTAAAGTACGCTATTCTTTGTGGTATAATAGCGATGTTTTTAAAAGCAGAAGATACGGAAGAAACACAGCGGAGGACACATGAAAAAAGCGGTATTCCATATTGGCTACCCAAAAACCGGCACAACCACGCTACAGCATTTTTTGGCGGATAATATTGATACGCTTCGGGAAAACGGCTACTACTATGCCGAGCGCACGTTTATTAGTCATGTTGGGAATGCGAGCGATATCTATATTGCCGGACTACCGGGGTTTGACCCTGAGGCATTGAAAAAGATATTTGATGAAGACGTGAAAAAAAGCGAAGGTTTGACGATTTTATACTCGCATGAAGTGCTTTTTAATTTAGAGCACGATTTTTATAGCTTTTTAGCGGATTATTTTGATGAGATAAAAATTATTGTCTATTTGCGTCGGCAGGACAAGTGGCTTGAATCCTACAAGCGGTGGCAGATTTCGGCAGGGGTGCCGATGAAAGAAAGCAAACGCGAAGTGCCCTATCGCATGACCGATTATCATAAAGTCATAAAAAAAGTGGCCAAACATTTGGGGTCATCTGCGATTTTGATTCGTCCGTTTGAGCGCAAGCAGTTTTATAAGCAAAACATTAACTATGACTTTTTGGAAGTGCTGGGTATACCTGAGGAGAAGTTTGAGACGTTTTCTCATAGCAAAAAAGTTTTGAATATCAGCATGAACGGGAAAGCGTTGGTCTTTAAAAAACTACTTAACCGCTATCTACCATTGCGCGCTTATCAGCTGAAAAACTCAAAAGATGTTTTTGGGACTTGGCGGGGCACGCACATCAGCAAAGCACTGGGTGAGTTTCCATTAGATGCTGAGGACAAGGCCTT
>JBFLKV010000187.1:0-3100 GCA_040883365.1 Eubacteriales bacterium | reverse complement strand
GCGATAAACGCTCTTTCGTACCCCGTGGCATTGTATAGCGCTTCCAAAAGCTCGGATTGGGGTTCAATATAAAAATAGTTACTGGTATGTAGCAGTTTATCCGTTTGTTTCTTAATCGTCCTCTTAAAACCCTCGTCCGAATAGCCCAGCGCATTCACCGCAATCCCACTTAGAAAATCGGTGTACTGCCTGCCGCGCTTTTCGATCAGCGTCATGCCCTTGCCTTTGGTAAAGCAGGCGTCCAGCCGACCAAAAACACTGACAAAGTGTTCGTTCTCTGTTTGCTTTATCTTTTCATATTTCATGATATTTTCCTTTATTTATGGACCATCGTCCCTATGCCCGAATCCGTAAATATCTCTAAGATAATCGGGTGTTCGATGGTTCCGTTCAAGATATGGGTACGGTTGACGCCGCTATCCAGCGCACGAATGCACCCCGCCACCTTGGGCAGCATCCCGCCCACGATTTGTTCGTTCTTGATCATCTCAGTAATCTCTTTTTCCTCGATGATATGAATCAGAGAGTCCGGGTCCTCCGGATTTCTTCGGATGCCATCAGTATCGGTCAAGAAAATCAGTTTCTCGGCCTGCATAGCAATCGCAATCTCGCCTGCCACCGTATCCGCATTAATGTTATAGGTATTGCCTTTCTCATCTGTGCCAATCGGCGCAATAACCGGAATATACACGTCACTGGTCAAAACCTCCAAAAGCTTGGTGTTGATGGATGTCACTTCGCCGACGAAGCCGTAATCCACACCGTTGGCGCCTTCCAGCTTTTTGGCGGTAATCAGGTTAGCATCTTTGCCACAAAGCCCAATCGCCTTTCCGCCTAATGTGCAGAGATTGCTCACAATGTTTTTATTGATTTTGCCGGTCAGCACCATCTGCACCACGTCCATGGTCGCCTCATCCGTCACGCGAAGACCATCCACAAATTTAGGCTCAATCGCGAGCTTATCCAGCATTTTGTTGATGTCGTTGCCGCCCCCGTGTACCACCACAGGCTTCATGCCGACAAATTTAAGCAAGATGATATCCTGCAAAATCTTTTCGGTCAGCGTCTCGGAAAGCATCGCCGAACCGCCATATTTGATTACCACGGTTTTGCCTTGTAATTGCTGAATATAAGGCAACGCCTCAATGAGTATCCCCGCTTTTTCGATGTATTTTTCCATTTTTGTTTTCTCCTATAGATACAATCCGGTGTCCGAAAGCCCTTCGCCTTCAACCAGATTAAACATCACATTCATATTCTGTACAGCCTGTCCTGCCGCGCCTTTTATGAGATTATCAATCACCGAAACCACAATCAACCGACCGTTTCTCTCATCCAGCTGAAAACCGATGATGACGTTGTTGGAACCCGATACATGTTTGATTTCAGGAAGACCGCCATCTAATACATGAACGAATTTTTCATCATCATAGACCTGATACGCTTTTTCAATCGCTACCTTAGTCACCCCGTCTTTGATTCCACAATAGATGGTTTCCAAGATACCACGTTTAATAGGCAATAGATGCGGCGTAAACCCGATGGTGACATCCTCATCTTGTGCTTTGGAAAGTTCCTGTTCAATCTCCGAGGTGTGTCTGTGCCCCGCCACATTATACGCTTTAAAGTTCTCGTTGGTTTCACAGAACGAAAGCGCCAAGCTCTCTTTTCTTCCGGCCCCGCTGGTGCCCGATTTGGCATCAACAATGATGCCTTTTGTTTCGATCAATCCCGCTTTAAGGAGAGGTAAAACCGACAATATGGCACAGGTGGTATAGCACCCTGGGTTGGCCACAATCTTCGTGTTTTTAATCCTGTCACGATAAAGCTCGGTCAAGCCGTACACCGCGCCGTCGTTCAGCGCTTTGGCCGGATGGTTGACCTTGTACCATTTTTCATAAACATCTAAGTCATCATAACGAAAGTCACCGGACAAATCGATGATTTTTACATCATACTTGGCCAGCTTGGCAATGGTCTCGGCCGATGCCCCGTGCGGTAGTGCAGTGAACACCACATCGCTATCTTTGCCAACCACATCAATATCCAGCGCTTCCAGCATATGATCATGAGCACCAAAATAGTTGCCATAGACCTCAGAAAGCTTTTTGCCTGCAAAGCTTTTCGATACCAAATGGGCCAGCGTAACGCCTTTATGTCCCGTTAGAATTCGGGTTAACTCTTCGCCTGCGTATCCTGTGCAGCCGATAATACTTGCTTTTATCATCTTTTTTCCCTGCTAATTATATATTGTTTATTATTATACACTCTTCTGTATATTTATACAAGCTATTTTTTAATATCAATTTTTTACATTAATATCATAGCGCCTCAAAGAGACTATATGTTATGATACCATATATAAATTATATTGAAAGAAGTGAACTTATAAAATGAAACATGCAATCGTGGATATCGGCTCCAATACCATCCGTATGGTCATATACCGTGTATTCAATGGCAAGTTAGAATATTTATTAAACTCCAAAATCATCGGTCGTTTGGCCGACTATATAGACGATGGTGTCATGCATATAGACGGAGCAAAAGTGATGATTGACGCCATCAACCGTCACAAAGCTCTGGCGTCCCACCACAATATCGACCATATCAATTATTTTGCCACAGCCCCTTTACGCATTTCCAACGTCGATGACGTTTTGGCCGCCGTACGGGAAGGGACCGGCGCTCATATTGATGTACTTTCCGGCGAAAAAGAAGCCCGATGCGGCGTGGACGGCATTTCATATGATTTAGATATCTCCAACTGCATTTGTCTGGATCTCGGCGGTGGCTCTTTGGAGATTTCTTTGGTTAAAGCAGGCCAGATTAAGGACGCGGTTTCCTTGAATATCGGTTCGGTCTCGATGACCAAGAATTTTGTCAGCGGCATTTTGCCCACCCGTGATGAAGTGGCGCAAATCCGCAGCAAAACACTGGCTGCGCTAGAAAAAACGGACTGGCTTTGCTGTGATAAGCTGGACGTGGCCTATGCGGTGGGTGGATCGGCCCGCGCGATGGCCAAAATGCACCAAATTTTCAACCGCTCGGAGCAAGAGCTGCACGGCTACCGCATCTTCTCCACCAATATCCACAAAAT
>JBFLKV010000186.1:0-13148 GCA_040883365.1 Eubacteriales bacterium | reverse complement strand
GACGATAATATTTTGTTTGTTTTGTTCACGTTTGTCCATGGTGAGTTTATGCCTTTCCTAATATCTTGTCCGCGTCCAGCCCAAGGATTTTAATGCAGTAATCCCACATTCTTTGGCTGAGGGCATCGTCCATCGCCTGCTTGTCCGGCGCTTTTGGTTTGCAGTATTTATAATAGAAGTCAAAAAGCTTGGGTTCGGTGGCCAGATAGATTTGGTTGGATGCGCCTTCGGCCGGGGTTTGACCCTTTTGCTTTCGATGCTTCCAAACGAAAGCCGCCAGCGCGGAGGTGTTTTTGTAGCCCATCTCGGTGTTGACCAGCCCGGGGTCGGCCATGACGGTCTTCACAGTTTCACTGCGTTTATTGAATTCGCGGGAGACCATGACCGAAAACAGCTTGGTTTGTTTATAGGCTTTCAGCTGATGATAGTGACGGGACAGCTGAACATCGTCCCAGCGCACGCGTGTGCCATAATGCGAGTTGGAGTTAACGTTCACGATGCGACCGCTTGCTTTTTTAAGGGCATCATATAATAGCAATGAAAGATGCAATGGGGCGAGCGTATTGACCGTAAACTGCTTTTCGATGCCTTCGGGCGATAGCGCATGGTGGCTAAAAAAAGTACCAGCGTTGTTGACAAGCACATCAAGCCCGCGGTCGTCCAACCATTTTAGCGTAGCGTTTGCGACGATTTGTTGGTTCTTTAATGAAGCAAGATCGACGCGAACAAAAGGAACGGGTTTTCCGATTGACGCGATGGCTGATTTTTCTTTTTCCGATGAGCGGGAAGTGCCGATCACATCATAGCCTTTGTCTATCAACGCTTTGATGGTTTCAAGGCCCATACCCGAAGTCGCTCCGGTGACCAGTACAGTCTTTTTGGGTGCCATATCTTTTTTACCTCGTGTTTTTATTAAGATAAGCCATTATATCATGAACAAACTATAAAATCAAACAAGTGTTTTAAACAAACGTTTGACAATAGCGATTGATCGCGTTATAATCAAAGGCACCAAAGCAAGTGAGGGGTTTTAATGATGAAAAACTATACACTGATTACCGGCGCAACCGGCGGGCTGGGCAAAGCGTTTGCAGTCGCCCTCGCCGAGGCTGGAAAAAATCTGATTATAACTGATATATCTCGTGACAAGCTGGAAACACTGGCGGGCGGCCTTGCCCGTACACATGGGGTGACGGTAGAGACTTTTGCCTGCAATCTGATGGAACAATCCGAGCGGTTGGCACTTTTTGATTATATAAAGAAACTGGACGCCGAGCTTGAGCTGACTGTGAATGTGGCGGGGCTGGATTATGAGGGCGGGGTGGAAACGCTTAGCAGTGATAAGCTGGTGCGGGTTTTGCGCGTCAACTCAGAAGCTGCGCTGGATATCACCCGACATGTCGCCAGCATTGACCATGCCGGAGCGTTTAATATCATCAATGTGGCTTCGATGGCCGGGTTCTATCCCATGCCGTTAAAGGCGCTGTATTCGGCGTCCAAACGCGCAATCATTCAGTTTTCGCTGGCGGTTAGAGAAGAGATTAAGGAAAAAGGCGGAAATATCCTGGCGCTGTGTCCGGCGGGCCTGATGACCAACAGCAAGGTGATTAAAAAAATCGAATCACAGGGTCTAATGGGACGATTGACCACCATTGATCTTGGCAAAGTGGTCTTAAAATCAATCAATAGAGTGAAAAAAGGTCGGCCGATTTTTGTGCCGGGCATGATTAATGTGCTGCTCAATGCACTGGCCAGTCTTTTATCCGAGACGACAAAGGCAAGGATTGTTTACCACAGATGGAAGGGCGCCAACGCAAAACTGTAATAAGACGGTTCACAATACTAAAAAAATGCGGTATGATGAATACACACTAATTTTTTAGGGCGGTAGAATCGTGCTTAGAAAAGCACTGGAGATTGCAAAAAAAGCACATGCAGGACAAAAAGACAAAGGCGGGCGGCAGTATATTGACCATCCGATGACGGTGGCCAACATGGTGCGCGGCAGGCAAGCCAAGATTGTGGCGCTTTTGCATGACGTCTGTGAAGACAGCGATATCACGTTGCAGGATTTAGAAAAAGCCGGTTTTTCAAGGCGAATTATTGCCGCGGTGGATGCCGTGACCAAGCGTGAAGGCGAGCGATATCGGCACTATATGATGCGGGTTAAAAACAACCGTTTAGCGACCCGGGTGAAGATTGCCGATGCAAAACACAACAGCGATTATACGAGAATATCTGGATATAACGAGGCGGATATTGCGCGCTCCAAACGGTATCAAAACACCGTCACGTTCTTAAAGATGAAAAAAAGAAAATTAAAGAACTACCAGTTTGATTTGGCACCTCCTAATTAGGTGCTTTTTTCATAAAATTTTTCTTGATTATTATTCGCTTTTTATGTAATATCGTGTTTGGAGGTTTTAGGACCATGAAATTTGATTTTAAAAAGATGACAGCCGATGTATTAAAACACACAGAGGCTTTGATAGAAAAATTCGGCGCGCGTGAAGCGGGCAGTCAAAACGGGCGAGATTGTGCGCACGAAATGTTTGACGATTTAAGTGGGTTCTCGGACTCTACGATTATTGAGGATGTGGATGTCCATACCGGTGCTTTTTTGGGCTGGATTCGCATATTGGTGGCGCTGTATTTGGTCGGTACGATTGCGCTTTGGTTCAAATTTCCTGCCATAACAGCACTTTTGCTTTTGGTCGGTATTTTGGTGATGGTGTTCCAGTTTTTCCTGTACAAGCATACCATCGACTTTTTGTTTAAGAAAAAAACAGCCCATAATGTGACCGGCATCTTGGAGCCCGAAGGCGAAGTCAAACAACAGATTATCATCGCAGGCCATCATGACTCGGCGCGGGTGTTTAATTTCTTCGTGCAACAACCTAAACTGTATGGTTTACGCGTGATGGGCGGTATTGGGCTTTTGGCCGTGGTATTTTTGTTGTCATCCATACTGGCGATTGTTCCAGTGCCTGATTGGTTGACCATAGCTTTAGCAATTCTGGCCAGTGTGGGCGCGCTTTTGGTGAGTCAACTCTGGTTTTTTTATGGAAAAGAAAGCACTTATGGTGCTGGGGATAATCTGGCGGCGTCGGTGATGGGCGTGGAGATGCTGCGTGCGTTTGCCAAAGCCAAGGCGAGCGGAAAGGGTCTTAAGCACACACGCTTGGCGGTGATCAGTTTTGATGGCGAAGAGGAGGGACTACGCGGCGCACATGCCTATGCAAAGGCACATGCGACGACAATTGAAAAAGTACCGACTTACTTATTTAATATCGATTGCCTCTATTCCAAAAAGGATATGTTCTTTTTAACCACCGATATCAACGGCAGTGTGAAGATGTCCGAAGATTTTGCCAAGGAGTGTCAGGCTACGGCAAAGGATCTTGGCATAGAAACAGAAGTGAAGCCGATTGCGTTTTTGACGGGCGGAACAGATGCGGGAGAACTGGCCAAAGTCGGCGCCAAGGCCACTACGCTGATGGGGATGCCTTGGGACAACACCGAGCGCGCATCGGTTTATCATACCATGGACGACACGGTGGACAGCATTGAGCCCGAAGCGATTGAGAGTGGTTTGGCCATCATCGCGCGCGTTATCGAGAAAAAAGACAAGGAAGCTATCAAGGCATGAAAACCTTGAGAGCACTGTCCGAAAGATTATACAAAAAAACAAACAGAAAGGTGACGATCGTTGCGGTGGTCATCTTTTTGCTTTTTACAGCCACGGTTTTTCCGCTGGCTACCCTTGCCCAAAAGGCATATACGGGTACGGCCAGTATGCCGGACACCATGCTATTTGCATCTTCGGAAAGCTATTATGACCTTGCCGAAAGCTATGGCGACATGGGTCGGCGAGCATACATTTGGCTGCGCTTCACTTTTGATCTGACTTGGCCGGCGGTTTATGGATTCGTCTTGGCTGCGGGATTAAGCTACGCACTTAAAAAATCAAAGCACGGCTGGGTGCGTGCGCTGAACCTCTTGCCGTTTTTTGGTGTGCTGTTTGATCTCATCGAAAACATTTTGGCGGTTTACTATATGGCATTTTTCCCAAAGGCAGTGGATTGGGCGGTTAGTATTTTACCCACGGTTACGGCGATAAAATGGGCAGTGCTGGGGATTGCATTTTGCCTGCTATTGGTTTTGTTTGTAAATTCAAGTATAATTAGTCTGTTGAAGAGAATAAAGCGAGATAAATAAGAGAAAAAGATATTGGAGGAAGCGAAAGATGAAACGGATGAGTTTTTTAATTATATGCGTGCTTTTGGCTGCCCTACTTAGCGGGTGTATTCAGATCAACGTGGGCGAGCCTAAGGCAACCGCCGAAGAAACACCCACCGAAGCAGCGACGAAAGCACCTGTAGCAGAAGCAACGGAAGCGACAGAGGCACCCGAAATGTCGGCCATCGCAACGCTAGCGTCGTGGCCAACCAGCCACGAGGTAGAATACTATCTATTCTTAACGCCGACCATTTGTGAGTCCTTTTCGCCCAGTGATTGGGTGTTTGGCGATTTGCAATATCAGTCGAGCGCGAGCGAAGCCATCGCCGCATTTGGTACGCCAAACAGCACCGAGACCGAGGAATGGGGTGCAGACGGATCGATACATGAGTATTTGTACTACGACTTTGGCCATTTAAGCTTTGAAGAGGATATGCTAAATGACGTTTATGTAGAAGAATCCGGCTACCCGGGCCCAAGAGGTATTGAGGTGGGTGATATGCTGGAAAGCGTTGTTTTAAAGTTTTGTACAACGTACGAAAAGTATGATAGCAACACTTTGATCTTTTATCGTGAAAACGAAGGCAGGGACAACGAAATATGCTTGCCGCCGAGCGCGATGCTTTGTGTCGATGATACCAAGACGTTATGTTATGATTACTGCGAAGCCGATGATTATTTTGGCGAGGGCATCGAGGAAATGGAAAGCTATGTGATGTATATGCCCACCTATAGCTTCTTCTTGCGGTTTGATGAAAATGATTTGTTGGTTTCCTATGGTCTACACTACGGAGCCAGTGCAGAATAAAAGTTTTTTGCAAAACAAAATAGGCATAAAAGAGCGGGGGTCTTTCTCCGCTTTTAATTTACCTTAAAATCAAGGCACGGTAAATCCGCGCTTCCCAAGAGGACATGCTTTGCCATATAATTGATATATCTTTAAAAAATAAAAGAAAAGCGAAGGATGGGATTCATTATGCGAGTGATTGCGGTAGAAAGCAAAAAGCAGATGCGGATGTTTACCGAACTGCCAAAAAAATTGATGCGCGACTATGCTCACTATGTACCACCCATTTGGATGGACGAAAAAAACGCCTATACGGGCAAAAATAATCCTATTCTAAAAAATGCGGCGTTCACCTTGCTTTTGCTCTTGGATGAACTCGGCAAGCCGATTGGGCGATGCATCGCCTATGTGGATTTGAACCATAATCGGTTCTATGGTGAAAAGACGGGTTTCTTCGGTGCTTTTCTCTGTATTGATGGTGAAAAAGCTGGACAGCTATTGGTTTTGGCCGCCGAGGAGTGGCTACTCGCCCAGGGGATGACACATATTCGTGGGCCCATCAATCCGGTGGCCGAGGAATGGGGATTTGTGCTGGAAGGCTATGAAAGCGATCCGGTCTATATGTCGCCTTGGAACCCGCCCTATTATCACCGCTTTTTCACAGAGGCGGGTTACGAAAAAGTCAAAGATCTTTTGGTCTATGAGGCGGACATAGCGTCGGGGTATCGTTTGCCCGCACGCTATGAGGATTTTATCACGCGCTACCAAAGGCGCTATCCGAACATCCATATTCGTCGTTTGAACCTAAAAAAAATCAAACAAGACGCGAAAGCGATCTGGGAGATTTCAAATATCGCGTTGGCAGACAATTGGGGATATGTTCCGCTGGAACTGCCGGTGATGGAGGATATGCTCAAAAAACTGCGGTTGGTGGTAGACCCTGATGCGGTTTGGATTGTGGAGGATCGAGGCACGCCGGTCGGTTTTTGTCTTGGGTTCCCGGATATCAATATCGTTTTAAAAGAAATCGAAGGGAAGCTGTTGCCCTTTGGCTGGATTAAGCTACTACAGGCCAAAAAGAAGCTTCGCGACTATCGCCTGTTTGGGTTGGCGGTGCATCCGGACTGGCACGGCAAGGGCTTAGATGCCCTGATGTATATCAATCTCTACCAGCACTTAAGGGAAAAGGAAGTCCGTATGGAAGCCAATTATATATTGGAGGATAATAACCACATCAAAAATGCGTTGGAAAAGCTGGGGATGATTAAAATCAAAACCTATCGGATTTATGAAAAGCAGCTTTAGCCAGGTATAAGAGATGGTTCGATGATTACACACAGTATGGGTTATAGAAAGCGGAGAATTTTTTTCCGCTTTTTTTAGTTTATGTGCGTTTGTCACAGAAGATGAAAGTTAGCTATGGTAAAGTTTAAACATCAAAAGCGAGAACAATCGCATTGGAGATGAAATAAAATCATGTTAAGCATAGGAGATAGAGCACCAGATTTTAAAATAAATGATGACAAAGGCAACCCGATCGCGCTAAGCGATTTTAAAGGAAAAAAGGTTGTATTGTACTTTTACCCTAAGGATAACACCCCCGGGTGCACCACAGAGGCTTGTGGACTTCGGGATGTATACGATGAGATTTTGGATTTAGGTGCGGTGGTATTGGGCGTCAGCAAAGACTCCGAAAGCTCGCACACCAAGTTTAAAGAAAAATTTAATCTCCCGTTCCACCTGTTGGCCGATGTGGATAATGAAATCATCGAACCTTATGGTGCATGGGGTGAAAAGAAGATGTATGGGAAAACCTATATGGGCATTAATCGCATCACATACATCATTGACGAGAACGGCAAAATCACGCATGTATGGCCCAAGGTTAAACCGGCAGACCATGCAGCAGAAGTGTTAGAAGCGCTAAAAGTATAAAGTTTCTATTTCTCTCTTCAACTTTATATTTAATATATATCTTTTGTAAAAACGGCTGAATCCAAACTTCGGTCGTTTTTATTTTTCATTTCTTCTTGACAGTAACGTTACGTTAGGGTTTATACTCATCCAGTATACGAAAGGGAACAGCAAAGATGAATATTCAAGAAGTGGCAGCCATGATGCATCTAACCAAGAGAACATTGCATCATTACGATGAAATTGGGCTTTTGTGCCCCAAACGAAAAGACAGTAGCGGGTATCGTGATTATTCAAAAGAGGATTTGGCCCGGTTAGAGCAGATTTTGCTGTACCGTGAAATGGATTTTTCTTTGTCGGATATCGCCAAGTTGCTGGAAAGTCAACCGGACGAACTTGGATGGATGATGGAAAAGCATAAGGCGGGTCTTAGCGTCAAACGGGATCGGCTGAACCGCATACTGGATTGGATTGAGAAAAGAATGCAAGGAGAAGAAAAGATGGATTTTGAAGCATTTGATAAGAAGGATATAGAAAAGGCAAAACAGAATTATAGCGCGGAAACCAAAGAACGCTGGGGAACAACCGACGCTTATAAACAAAGTCAAACGCGCACAGAGAGATACACAAAAGAAGATTGGGCAAAAATCAGCGCGGAAGCGAGCCTGATTTACCGCAAATTCTATGATTTAAAATCATTGGCGGCGGCGGATGAAAAAAGACTGGCACTGGCAGAGGCATGGCGACAACACATCAGCCAGTACTATTACGACTGCACCTATGAGATACTTGGTGGACTTGGCGAGATGTATATCGCGGATGAGCGATTTACTCAAACCATTGACAAGGTCGGCGAAGGTACCGCCAAGGCGATGTCCGAGAGCATCAAAGTTTTATGCGAACAAAAGATTAATAATCACTAAGACCGATTTTCTCTGCCCTTTCTCCGTGATATAATTTTTATATATTCAAAGGAGAAGGCAAGAATAAATGGATTTGATTCCGGCCAAAAATATCATATCCGGGTATGCGGCTGATTCGGGCTGGTTTGGCTGCAACTATAATATGAACATCTACCGTGGATGTAGCCATGGCTGTATCTATTGTGACAGTCGCTCAGCTTGCTACCAGATTGAGGATTTTGACCGCGTGCGTGCTAAGGCCAATGCGCTGGCCGTGATCGAGCGAAATCTGCGCTCTAAGCAAAAAAAAGGCATTATCGGCACAGGTGCTATGAGTGACCCGTATAACCCCAAGGAAGCGAAGTATGCGCTGACCAGAGGGGCGTTGGCGCTGATTGATCGCTATCACTTTGGTGTGGTGCCCCTGACCAAGTCGGCGCTGGTGACACGGGATATGGATTTGTATCTCAAAATCGCTGAGCATTCGCCGGTTTGCGTGATGATGACGATTACCACCTGTGATGACGCGCTTTCCAAAAAGGTTGAGCCGAACGTGTCGCCGTCATCCGAGCGCTTTGCCGCGCTTAAGGCTTTTTCGGATGCGGGCATCCGAACGGGTATTGCGATGATGCCGATTTTACCTTTCTTAGAGGACAATCGCGAGAACCTTTCGGGTATTGTGGCGCGAGCAAAAGAGGCGGGCGTTCGGTTTATCGCTCCTTGTCCTGGCATGACGCTGCGCGAGGGTCAGCGTGAGTATTACTATGCTGCACTGGAGCGCGAGTTTCCGGGACTGAAAGAGAAGTATCAGGCGCGCTACGGGCACGATTACAGCTGCATGATCCCCGACTTTCAAGCGTTGAGATACTATTTTGGTGCGCAGTGCAAAAAAGCGGGCATCGTCACCGATATGCGCGATATTGTCAAGTGTATTACTAAAGGGTATGTCAGAGAACAGATTTCATTTGTATAATAAAAAGAACCCGATAGGCATTATTTTGCGCCCATCGGGTTTTTTATTTTTGCTATTTTTTCAGCATCCAACGGATACCCTTAAAGAAATGCCCGTTTAGGATTTCGATAAAGCCGTTGACAAAGTATTTGGGCAAAGAATCGCCACCCAGTTGAACCAGTGCCCGTATGGGCATCTCAGTGGCTTGCGCTTCATGCATGGCGATGTTGCCCGCCTC
The DNA here is from genome assembly GCA_040883365.1 of Eubacteriales bacterium. Taxonomy (GTDB): domain Bacteria; phylum Bacillota; class Clostridia; order Christensenellales; family CALMFG01; genus CALMFG01. The sequence continues at coordinate 4,116 of JBFLKV010000186.1, read as the reverse complement.
AGCGTCGTCCATATCCATCATATTGGCCACCTCCTTTTTGGCAAACCAAATCACCAAACGCCCAAACCAATGGTTCTGTGTTTCTCTTAGCATATGCGTGTCCGTAAAAGGTGGGCCGGGCACGGCATCGCCGCAAGGCACGGGCCGACCCAGCAGGGTCTCAAACTGGTTTTTCGGGATATTCAAAACTTCGTCTTTCAGCTGATGATACGCAGGCAAGGTCTCGCGCGTATCCGGCACGTCGGCGGTTTTGGTCTCTTTTACGCTGACCGTTTGTGACAAGCGGATGTCGCGGCTGGAAGCGCCGATGAGAATCATATAGTCACCGCCCTGCACATGCCAGTCGCTTACGTCGGTATTATAATAAGCGAAGGCATCCTTGGAAATCTTAAAGTCAACTTTTTTAGTTTCGCCGGCTTGCAGTTTAATTTTCTTAAAAGCCTTCAGTTCTTTTTTTGCTTTAAACAAGGTGGAAGGTGCATTTTTGATATATAGCTGGATGATTTCGGCACCGTCCATCTGACCTGCGTTTTTAACATCAAGCGATACGTCATAGCTGTTCTTTGCGGGGGATATCGAGAGATTGCTGTATTCAAAGGTGGTGTAGCTTAAGCCGTGACCAAAAGGAAACAGCACGGGTTTTTCTGCGGTGTCGTAATACCGATAGCCTACAAAAATGCTTTCGCGGTACTCCACGGTCTTGATATGACCGGGGAAATGTTTGTAGGCAGGGTTATCCTCCAACGCCAACGGGAAGGTTTCGGCCAGTTTGCCCGAAGGGTTGACCTTGCCAAAAAGAATATCCACAGCAGCACCGGCACCAGCCTGTCCGCCTAGGTAGCATTCCAGTATCGCTTTTGCGTCGTTGGCCCATGGCATAGCCACGGGTGCGCCATTTTGCAGAATAATCACTGTGTTTTGATTTACACTTAAAATCTGGCGAATCAGTTCGTTATGGCTATCGGGTAAGCTGATATGCTTGCGGTCAAAGCCCTCCGATTCAAAGGCGTCGGGGAGCCCTGCGAATAGAAGTACCACATCTGCGGCTTTGGCCGCCTTGACGGCCTCGCTCAGCAGTGCATCATCGGGCGTGTTGCTGGATTTATTGTATCCTTGCGCGTAAGTATAAGAGATGCTGTTTTTGTCGAGTACAGCACATGTGTTATCCAGCGCGCTTGGGTTGATGATGGAAGAACCGGCGCCTTGATAGCGCGGGGACTTGGCAAACTCGCCGATCACAGCCAAGCTTTGGTTTTCTTTTAGCGGAAGGAGTCCGTCGTTTTTCAACAGCACGGTTGACTCGGCCGCGATTCTTTGCGCCATAGCGTGATGCGCCGTCGAATCGAATGAGTAGCCTTTCTTTTTATTATGAAGAGAATTTAAGATAAGTGTAATCACACGGGTGACCACTTTGTCCAAATCCGCTTCGCTTAATGTGCCGTTTTTGACTGCGGCAACGATTTTTGCATCATTGAGTTCTTGATTGGAGGGCATCTCCAAATCCATCCCGGCTTCGATGCCGGCAACGCGGTCGTTGGTGGCGCCCCAGTCGGACATCACAAGGCCGGAAAAGCCCCATTCATCCCGCAAAACATCGCTAAGTAGCTTTTTGTTGTCCGAAAGATACGTGCCGTAAACGCGGTTGTAGGAGCACATGACGGTCCAAGGCTTGGCGGCTTTGACAGCCAGCTCGAAGCTGCGCAAGTATATCTCGCGCATCGCACGCTCGTCCACCACCGCATCGATGGTCATTCGCCGCTCTTCTTGATTGTTCAAAACAAAATGCTTAAGGGAAACGCCCACGCCTTGGCTCTGTACGCCGTTTATCCATGCGGTGGCCATATGCCCGGAGAGCAAAGGGTCTTCCGAAAAGTATTCAAAGTTGCGTCCGCATAGGGGAGAGCGCTTGATGTTGGCACCAGGGCCTAAGATTACCGAAATCTCTTTTTCCAAGCATTCTTCGCCCAAAGCCTTGCCCATTTCGGTTAAAAGGTCGATATCCCAGCTGCACGCCGTGGTGGCGGCGGTGGGGAAACAGGTGGCGGGTTCGGATTTTGATATGCCGAGATGATCCACATCCCCAGACTGTTTTCTAAGGCCATGAGGGCCGTCGCACATCATGATAGAGCTTAGGTTTAAACGCTCAACCGATTTTAGGTGCCAAAAATCTGCACCGGAACATAGCCCTGCTTTTTCTTCCAGCGTAAGTGCAGAAAGAATTTCCTGTATTTTTTTCTTCATATGGGGTCTCCAAAAAATGAATTGTGATACTCATAATATATCATCAAATAAAAGGATATGCAAAGCGGGAAGCAAATAAAAGGCTTGAAAGCGAAAGCCCCGTGTGATATGATTTTTTTCGTGGGAATGAGGTTCTCCCATGGCCGTTTCGGCCAAAACCGCCAAGGCAGGCTGATGACTTCTGTAATTATTTTTTACAGAACCATTGGCTTTTTTTATAGGCATAAAAGGAGAGAAAAATGCTTTTTAGTTTGGCTTTAATTTTAATTATCGGGTTTTTGCTTTCGGGGCTGTTTAACCGTATCGATATCCCTGGACTTTTGGCTATGATCATTACGGGGATTGTTCTGGGGCCACATGTGCTGGACCTCATATCTGACGATATTTTGAATATTTCGGGGGACTTAAGGGAGATTGCACTGATCGTCATTTTGCTTCGTGCGGGACTTACGCTGGATTTGCAAGATCTTAAAAAAGTCGGTCGTCCGGCGGTCTTGATGTGCTTTGTGCCAGCACTTTTAGAGATTGGCGCAATCACCTTGCTGGCGCCCATGCTTTTTCACATCAGCACCATTGAGGCGGCCATTATGGGTACTGTGGTGGCTGCGGTTTCGCCGGCTGTGGTGGTGCCGCGCATGATTAAACTGATGGAGAGTGGCTATGGGCAGAAAAAACGCGTACCGCATCTGGTGATGGCGGGCGCGACGGTGGATGATGTCGTGGTCATTATCCTTTTTACCGCTTTTCTTGGCATGTATCAGGGCGAGGGCTTTCATGCGGCCAGTCTGATTAAAGTGCCGATATCCATCATTTTGGGGCTCGCGCTTGGCATCGCCAGCGGCCTTGTGCTGGTGCGGGTGTTTAAGCGTTTTCACATGCGAGATACCATTAAGGTTCTAACCATATTGAGTACAGCATTTGTTTTGGTCACCATAGAGGACTTGGTTTCACAGTGGGTACCCATCTCCGGCCTGTTGGCTGTGATGGCGCTGGGGGGGACGATACTAAAAGCGCGCGACCACTTGGCAAAAAGGCTGATGGGAAAATTCTCAAAGATATGGGTTGGCGCCGAAGTTTTGCTTTTTGTTTTGGTCGGGGCGGCGGTGGATATCACCAGCGTTGGCGATGTGGGATTACTCTCGGTCGTTTTGGTTTTGGGGGCGCTATTGTTCCGCGTGGCCGGCGTCTATATTTCGCTCATCGGTACAGCCCTGAACACCAAAGAGCGACTTTTTTGTGCCATCGCCTATTTACCTAAGGCGACGGTACAGGCAGCGATTGGTGCTATTCCGTTGGCCAGTGGAGTCGCTTCGGGCAATCTCATCCTGTCTGTCGCTGTGCTGGCGATTATGATCACGGCACCCATCGGCGCGATTGGAGTGGATAAAACATATCAGCGGCTTTTGGTGCATGACGGATAAGCTAATAGAAACTAATGTTAGATTTATATCAAGTAAGCGTAGCCAGAATATACGTGATTTTGTTTGGATAAGAGAAGAGGGTTTATATGCCAACTAAACCGAAAATAAAAATAGCAGATCATTCTCGCATTAGGGAGGAAATTGATCACTTGTATGAAACAACAAATCAAGTCCTCTTAGCAAAATGGTCGTTATCCATCGCCAAACACATTCTTCTGATTGCCGATATAGATTATCAATCGATAGATGTAATCCTTGAGGGATTCAAAGTAAACGAAATGTGGCAATCGGGAAATGCGCGAATACACGATGTAAGACAATCTGGCTTCAAAGTTCATAAACTTGCAAGAGAGACGGAAAATGAAATACACAAAACGGCATTAAGGGTTGTTGGACAAGCCGTTGGAAGTGGGCATATGCGCGAGCATGCTATGGTTGCTTCAGACTATGCAAT
>JBFLKV010000023.1:0-3953 GCA_040883365.1 Eubacteriales bacterium | reverse complement strand
AGTGGTACTATCTGATGATATTCGCGGTTCTGGTGATTACAGCGGTGGGCGCGTTGGCACTCTTTATGGCGTTTCGGGGTTTAAGACGCAGTGAGGAAAATAAAAAAGCCATCAAATTCATCAAGCATACGGCGATGTTGGGTTCGGTTTCGCTGATTGCCGCGCTATTGGCCGCCTACTCGGCGCCTGAGATGCTGACCGTGGCCGCGGTTTTTGCCGTGCCGTTGGTCTTGGCTTATCTATATATTATTTTTGAAAAAAATCAGCATCGAGATTATGATTTGCTGTTTTTGGGTTTAGCTGTGACAGTGCCGCTGATGGTTTTCGCGGGCACTTTTTTGGCCAAACTCGCTTTGAGTGGCACCGTGTTGCTTGCCGTCCGTCTGGGGCTTGCCGGCGGTACAGCGCTGTTGCTGTTTTTGATTTTCCAAACGCGATTGAGCAAGCAAAAAAATAAGATTATAATTGCATTTATTCCGCTTCTGTTCACGCCGATTTTGCAGATGGCGGGCCTTGAAGCGCTGAACATTATCAACAAGCGGTTCAATGTTGCTTTAAACATTCAATACGAGATGTATTTGGCCATTATGCTGGCGGCGATTCTGCTGGGGGCTTTTTTGTGGATAAAAACCAAAAAGACCAAACAGAGCGCCAAAGTGTATAAGCTGTATCTACCGATTGCAGTGCTTATCTTAGGGCTTATTCTCGCCCAGCCAGCCAGGGTCAAGGGTATTTCTGGCTCCATTTTCGAATACGCTAACTTTGGCATATCCATCGATCATCTGTTCCAATACGGCAGCATACCCATCATCGAAACCTTTGATGCACATATGCTCTCGTCCCAGTTCTTCGGCTATTTTACCCAGCTGTTTAATGGGTATGAACTTTGGTCGGCGGGGCTATATAACGGATACTATATTGCGGTTTACTATCTTTTGGCTTTTTCACTATTTAAGCGGCTTTTGGACGAAACCACGGCGTTTGTGTTTGTCTTGGGTTTTCCTTTCTTACGGATGTTAATGCCGCCCATGTTTATTATGGCGGTCTTAATGGTGATTGCACTTGACAAATTGGTGAAAGAGGATACGGCAAAGAATCGCATCTGGTTTGCGATTGTCTGCGCAGTGCTCTGCCTATATGGCTTGGATGTGGGTGTGGCGGCGTTTGTCGGTGGGGCTTTGGCCTACACGCTGGTATTCATCAAGCGCGGCGAAGGACGGCGAATTTTCTCATTATTTATCACTGGCGTTTTTACGATACTTGCGTTTGGCGTGATGTACTTGGCTATCTGCTTTATCAAAGATATTCCGCCATTGGCACGCTTAAAGGAGATGCTGGCGGTGGCGGGATCCAGCCAAAACTGGGCGTATTTCGCTTCCGGAGACAAAACGAGTTTTGTCTATAATCTGGTCTACTTCATCATGCCGCTGTCGATGGTGGCGGTGGTGCTGACTTTTGCTTTTCAGTATTTTTCCAGCAAAGACAAGGGAAACTATTCCAAACCGGCGATTGCCATTTTCCTGTTTTTTGTCATCTTCTATTTTGTCAATCTACCGCGCGGAATTATCCGCCATTCTTTGATTGAAGAGATGACTTGGTATATTGCGGGGACTTACTTCCCGGCTCTGCTCGCTTTAAGTGCGGTTAAAAAAGAGGGAACCATTCGCATTGTGGGCTTTAGTGTGGTGATTCTCGGCTTCTTTTTGGGGCTGGGCATCAGCTACCCAACACTAAGCGGCCAGGTGGATATACCCCAAATGAGTTTAGGGCGCTACAACCTCGTGGCCAATGTACAGAGCGCAACGCACTACCAAAACCAATACACGCCGGCCGAAGCGATGAACGGCGAGCGCGTAGTGGGAGAAGAAGACCCAGAGATAGTGACGTTTACCGAAATACTGGACACGGTTTTGGTGAAAGATCAAACCTATGTGGACTTGGCTTCGCTTAACTATATGTATGCCATAACCGGCAGAAAGAACCCGAATTATGTCAACCAAATGCCGGCGATGCTCAATGGTGACACGATGCAAAAAATGGCGATACGGGAGATTGAAGCGGCGGATGCGCCCATCGCGATATTGCCGAACGCCAAGAGCGAAGCGTATGGATTTGGCACAGATATTGACGGGGTGGCCACCGACTATAAATACTATTTAATGTTTGAATATGTGTATGAAAACTATCGGCCGCTGATTCGGTTGGATGGATTTGATGTTTACGCCAGAAATGATGTGTGGTCAAACTACGCTGGGATGCTGACGGGCGAATACACCATCATGACGGGCAGTGATAAGGCAGAGGAAAGAATACTGGGCTATGCGCCACTGCTTTGGGCCAAAGACGCAGGCAGTGCGTTTGATGGCCTTCTGGACATCAGCCAAGAAGTTGACGAAAAGACGCCTTATATGGAGAGCCTAACCGCATCCGGCGCACCCGCCAACTTGGTTTTGGAAATCACCGCGGCATCGGATACGTTTGCTACTGTCATATTACAGGTGGACGGACAGGATGTCGGCAGTTTTAATTTCTTTATCAAAACAGGCACCCATCGCTATGCGGTTCGACTTTCGGCCGATAATAACTATTGGGAGAGTGGGACAAGAGCATGGCGGCTGGAAATGAAAGCGGCGGTTACGCTGACGGGTTATGCGGTTTTGGACGATAAAGGGAATGCGCTGACCGACTAGACACAGCAAAAAAAGGAGCAGTTATGCAGTTTATATATAATGCTTGGGATGAGACCTACAAAAAACCATTTGGCGCGGTCAAAAAGGGCGAAGCGATTGCGCTTAAAGTCATCACCGATGCCGACATGGTGCGTGTCGTTGGGTTGGGTGATTCTGTAGCGATGGAAAAAGACGCGGATGGATTTACGCTTCGGTTTACGCCAGAGAAGGAAAAAGGGCTCTATTTCTATCACTTTGAAGCGGTATTCGGCGACCAAACACGACGCTTTGGGAAAAGCGAGGACAGCGGAGAGGCTTGCGAAAACGGACGGGATTATCAGCTGACGGTGCACAGCAATGCGCCCGTGCCTGAATGGTTTAAAGGCAAGACCATGTACCAGATCTATGTGGACCGCTTCTTTAAGGGGGATACAACGCAAACGCGCATGCGTGAGCATGTGCTGATGCATACGTCCTGGGACGAAGACCCAGTATATATCAAAAACGACCGTGGCGAGATTGTGCTCTGGGATTTCTTCGGAGGCAATCTGGCGGGCGTGATTGAAAAATTACCCTATATCAAGGATTTGGGCGTGGATATCATCTATCTGAATCCGATTTTTGAGGCGGTTTCCAACCACAAGTATGATACTGCAGATTATGCCAGTGTGGATCGGATGTATGGTACTGATGAGGTATTAAAATCGTTGGTGAAAAAAGCCGAGGCGCTGGACATAAAAATCATGTTGGACGGTGTGTTTTCGCACACGGGTGAGGACAGTATATATTTTAATAAATATAAGCACTACGGTGACGGCGGCGCTTATAATGATAAGCAAAGCCCATACTACCCATGGTATCATTTTAAGAAATTTCCGGATGAGTATGACTGTTGGTGGGGCGTCAAGGCACTGCCTGCGGTTAACGAGCTTGACCCTACATATATGCACTATTTGCTGGATGAAAAAGACGGAGCTGTGACCCAGTGGATGCGGGCGGGTGTGGCCGGATGGCGGCTGGACGTGGCTGATGAATTGCCGGATGCGTTTATACGTGCGCTGAAAGATTGTGTTTTGAAAGTCAATCCCGAGGCGGTTTTGCTGGGTGAGGTTTGGGAAGATGCCAGCAACAAAGTATCTTACGAAACACCCCGAGAATACATTTTGGGCGATGCGCTGGATTCGGTGTCCAACTATCCGTTGCGTGATGCGCTGATCGATATGCTGACGGGAAGAGGAAATGCTAAGGAATTTTCAGGGACCGTGATGATGCTGCAAGAGAATT
>JBFLKV010000185.1:0-20050 GCA_040883365.1 Eubacteriales bacterium | reverse complement strand
CACGATACAATCTGCCACACGTGGCGAGTTTTCACTCCAAGTACAAGGACGATATCAATATGCGCCTTAAAGTGAACCTCAAAATGCCGGGTGAAATCATCAGTCGATATGTGGTTAGCTTTTATAATCGGTGCGACTATATCTGGTCGGTTAGCCAAGGTACGGCTAATACGTTGCGGGAGTATGGATATACCGGCGAAGTGTTGGTGATGCCAAACGGTTGTGATATGCCGATATCTCACCGAACAGAAGAAGGGCGAAACAAGGTGGTCAAGGATTATAACCTCAATGGCGACTATCCTATCCTGCTGTTCGTCGGGCGTCATACTTTTGTCAAAAACACGGATATCATCATCAATGCACTGGGGGCACTGGCGCGCCATGGACAGAAGTTTAATATGCTGTTTGTGGGTGATGGCGAGGATGCCGCCAAAATGGTGGATATGGTAAAAATTCAAGGGCTGGAAAAGATGGTGCATTTCGCGGGTAAGATTTCCGAACGTGAGACCTTAAAGCGGATATACACCAGTGCTGATCTTTTTGTTTTCCCATCGGTATATGATAATGCCCCGTTGGTGGTGCGTGAAGCCGCCGCTTGCGGTTGTGCATCGGCGCTGATAGCAGGCAGTAACTCTGCCGAAGGGCTGGAAGATGGCGTGAATGCATTTTTGTCCGCCGAGTCGGTGGAGGATGTTGCGCTGACTTTGTATGCGGCACTGAACAACAGCGACTTAGGTGCAATCGGCAAAAATGCGCGGCGTGATATCTATTTGTCTTGGTATGAAGTGTTGGGGATGGTGCACAGCGAATATGAAAAAATCCTGACGGACTGGGAAAAGCGCAAGCCGAAACGTCCGATGGCGTCCGAGAATTTCAATGAGTTGATGAGCTATTTTGATATCAGTAAAGATCGCAAATATGAGATTGGCTGGAAACGAGCGGAACGCGGTAAAGAGAAAGCTGCCAAAAAAGTAAAAGAAAACGAAGAAGGTTAACGGTGCTAATGCACCGTTTTACCGTTTAGCGGACGGAGCAAATGTCTGATTGATGACAAAGACAACCCAAAACAAAAACGATATAAAAAATATAGCGACGCCTCTGTTAACTTGGTATGGAGAAAACAAACGTGACCTGCCTTGGCGACGAACGAAGAATCCATACGCGGTTTTAGTGAGTGAGATGATGCTGCAACAGACGCAGGTGAATACCGTCATCGACTATTACAAGCGGTTTTTGGCACGGTTCCCAAGCTTTGAAGCCTTAGCGGTTGCAGAAGAACAGGATGTGCTTGCTTTATGGCAGGGCTTGGGGTACTATTCTCGCGCCCGCAACTTACATGCGTTGGCTAAGCGCGTGGTGGCGGAATATGGCGGTGTATTGCCAGACGAAGCTGAGGCATTAAGAGCGTTGCCCGGCATTGGAGACTATATGTGCGGTGCGGTGATGAGTATTGCCTTTGAAAAGCCCTTACCGGCCGTGGACGGGAATGTGTTGCGTGTGTCCACCCGAGTTTTGAATCGACATGAGGACATCACCAAGGCCAAGACAAGAAAAGAGATTAGTGCTCAGGTGGCCGAATGGATGCCAAAAAACGCGGCGGGTGACTTCACCCAAGCGATGATGGAATTGGGTGCACTCATCTGCAAACCTAGGAATCCAAGTTGCGATGCTTGCCCGCTGGCTTCTGATTGCGTGGCCTTAGCCAAAGGGACTGTGTCAGAGCTTCCGGTGAAGACGCCCAAGCAAAAACCAAAGACTATGGAATACTTTGTGGTCTTGGTGACGGCGCAGGATAAGCTGCTGATGCAGAGACGAGAAGAAAAAGGTTTGCTCGCAGGGATGTGGGGGCTGCCTATGGTTGAAAAGCGGGCGGATACGGATATTGATGCGGTGGTTTGTGGCTGGATAAACAAGCCAAGACGGTGCGGTAAGCGCCTGGGCGAGGCGGTGCATATCTTTACACACAGACGGTGGGAGATGTCGGTTATTCACTATCCAATCGAAAAACCGATGGAGGATGTGAGCGGCACGTGGGTTGCGATGAACGAGCTGGATAGATTTCCTGTGCCAGAGGCGTTTAAAAAAGCGATTAATATGCTGCCATCCCAAAAACGAAAGAAAAACGAAGAAAAATGAGTGTTGACTCACCATTATTGCAAATTTGTCCAAAATATGCCTTTAATCAGCTGAGAACTGAATATAAGAATATTGACAAAGTATTAAAAATCATATATTATCATGGCACAGTTAAGGCAGGACAAAGCACATTTTCCATTATATTTTATTTTTTATTATTACAAACTATACTCGAAATGGTTTGGTATAGAAAATCCAGAAAATAGCATATTAAAGTTTTTAATAAAGCCCATAGCGGGATTATTAAAAAAAATATTTAAAAATATTAAAAATTCTTCGGTTACATGTTTTAAAAATTGATTTTTTGTTTATAAATTAGTTATCTTATCAGAACTTTATATTTTTTGCAGAAAGGGTATATGGACATCATGGCGTACCGGTTTATCATATTGATAATAATCTGTGGTATACTGGGCAACGCATCCCTACTGCTTGCAAGAACTCTGATTAAGCGGCGGGACGAGAAGCCCGCTGGCAAATTGCTAACAGGTACATTGAGTTATATTATATGGACTATATTCGGGATGTTGATTGGGTTTGGTATTGCCTGGTTGAATGTGACCTGGCTAAGACGTACCGAACTGATCTTACTGATTTTTGTCCTCCTAACCCTCTCATTGGTGGATGCAAAGATTCGTAAGATTCCGAATCAACTATTGTTAGCACTGATTGTATTGCGGCTTGTTGTTTTGGCACATGGCACCATCTTCGGTGAACTTACCGGAAACGATTGGCTGGGTAGTCTGATTGGCGCCGTTGCGGGTTGGGTGATCTTTTCCATCCCCGGCATGTTTGGACTCTCTGTCGGTTGGGGAGATGTAAAATTTGCAGCTGTAAGTGGTTTTTATCTTAAAATCATCGGGATGGTTCAAGCGATGCTGGTGATGAGCTTGATTATTCTAGTCTACGGCTTGGTATTAGTGATACTGAAGAAGGGTAACTTTAAAACAGCAGTGGCATATGGCCCTGCACTATCCGGCGGCATTATTGTTTCAACATTGCTACCGTTGGCTGAACATTTGATATAAACACATGCTGTAAAAACACATGTGAATATAAATAAAGAATAAGCAGAAACAAATTAGGAGAGGGATTTGCTAAAGCTTAAGACCATATTGGCGGATGAAGATGGGCAGAGCATAGTTGAGTACGGGTTGCTTATTGGTTTGATTGTATTGGTAGCCATCGTGGCGTTAATGGCCATGGCACCAAAAGTTGTCAACTTATACGAACTAGCGAACAACGAATTGCCCTCATAGGACCAGAAGACAGGGAAGGGGAAACCTGTATAATGGGAAATGTAATCGACAGCGGTAAAACCATTATACTAACTAGGAACTTGCAAATTTGGTGAAAAAGTGTGTTTTGATATACCGTTTAGCTTAATGCACTGTTTTTTATAAATGATATGTAGATGTGCTTAGCATTAAGCGCATATAGCATATAAACAAAGGTAAAGGAAGGAGTAGGTTATGAAAAATCTCAAAGCTATCCTTAAGGATGAAAGTGGACAGGGTATGGTTGAATACGGCTTGATCCTGGGTTTGATCGCTATCGCTGCAGTTGTTGCACTCGTAGCACTTGGACCTAAAATCAGCAACATGTTCAACAATGCAAACAACGCTTTGCCGTAAACATCTAATTTAACAAAATTAGAGGGAGAAACATGTACGGAGTAGCCGTACACATATTCTTTTAAAAGAATAATTAAAACGAAAGTTTTAAAGGGGAAAACATTCTCCAAAGTGTGTTGTGTCCATTGCCGTATCGGCAATGGACATAATTCACATTTACCCTCTTTTATTTTCTTAAGAATAAGAGTATTATATTTTATATAAAGAGTGTGAAATCATAAGTAATATTTAGGTATATGACTGTGAAAAAATTTAAGTGGCTATTTAAAAAAAGGGAAAAAGGACAAGCGATGGTCGAGACAGCGCTTGTTTTGCCGTTGTTTTTGCTGGTTGTTTGCGGCATTATCGATTTTGGCTGGATTTATGCCAACCAACTGATGCTTAATAGTTCCAGTAGGGATGGTGCGCGGTACGCTGTTGTGCGTGCGGATAACACAGATATGGTCACCGAAGTTACACAACATCTTAAAGAGAATATCACCCTGATTGAGTCGAATGATCTTAACGTGACCGTTGTGGTCGAGACGGACGGAGACATTAGTGTCACCTGCCAGTCGGACGTTAAGGTGCTGACGCCTTTGACCGGGATATTTGTCAGTGGGCAGACTATATCGCTTACCTCCACAACGGTTATGAGTACAGATTAAAGAGGTGGCGTACTTGAAACTGATTAAGCGAGTTTTTAAGAACGAAAAAGGGCAAACCGTCATGATTGCGGCGGTTGTTTTGATGCTCGTTATTGCCGTTGCTGGACTTGTGCTTGATTTAGGTTTGTCATATATAGAAGCCAGCAACCTGCAAAATGCAGCGGATGCGGCTGTGTATGCTGGTGGATCGCTTCTGCCAATCTATGAAGGTGATACAGACGCGATAGCCGAGTTGGAAACAAAGGTTGAGTCCTATATTATAAAAAATGGTTACGCTGCTGAAGACATTAGCAGCATTGAATTAGGGGATGTTGTGTCGGATCGGTATACATCCTTAAAAGTGGCTGTAAATGACTATGTCAATTATACGTTTGGCAAGACGATAGGCATGCAAGGAAAGTCGGTTGAAAAATCGGCAAAAATCCGCATAGAAACGGTAACACGCTGCACGGATATGGTGCCACTTGGCACTTCGGCGACTGAGTACCTGGCGGCAGCCGCGGCGAATGAAGCACAAAGTGTTGTTATTAAATATGACGGCGGCGATGGCACAATCGGTTTCTTTGGCGCGATTGACCTTGATGGTGTGAAAGGCGGCGGAGCTGCTGACTTTGAGTCTTGGCTGACGTACGGATATAATGGTTATATTGAAGTTGGCGAAACGCTTCCGGTTGAAAGTGGTAACATGGAAGGCGCAACGGTTGATGGTTTTACTTCGCGCTATGAAGCTTGCACGCATTTCGCGGATGATGGCGGATGCACAGCTGAGCATTATGTGCTGGATTGCCCGCGCGTCGTTATCCTGATTCTTTATGAAATGGAAGGAACAAAGGCGGTCTCCGTTGTTGGGTTTGCGCCGTTTATTTTGGAAGGAATCGATGGTGACGGCGATATTATCGCGTCGCATATCGATGTTAGTGTGTATGATTTTGACTCCGAGGAATTGGATGAAGATACAATAGAATTTGGATTTTTTACACCGGTTATGGTTGAATAAGGGGGGTATTGTTTTTTGAAGAAAGTATATGCTATTGCTGTTGTGTTGGCGCTGGTAGCAGGGCTTGCTGTTTTTTATTTTGCGTCTTCGATGAAACAAACAGATAAGAGTTCGGAAGTGAAAAAGAAAGATGCGGTTGTGGCCGTAATCAATCTTCCGGCAAATACCGTGATTACGGTTGATATGGTTGAAGTCAAAAAGTTGCCAGTAGAGGCTGTTAATGCGCTGACATATACTAAGTTGGAAGATGTTATTGGCACGGTAACCAAGTATCCTATATCTACTGCAGAACAGGTGATGAGCACGAAAGTGACTTCCGGAGGAGAAGATGCCGCAAGGCTGGCATATAGTCTGAAAGAAGGCCAAAGGGCCATTACCATTTCGGTAGCGAGCACCAGTGGTGTTGCAGGTAATGTCTATGCAGGTGACTACGTGGACGTGATGGCGATGATGATGGTGCCGGTCGTGAGTAGAAATGCCGCTGGAGAACAAGAGACCACGGTTGTCACGGCATCGACCTTTGTTCTTCAGAAAATGAAAGTGCTTTCTGTTGGTATGAATACAGGATCCGGACAAAAAACGTCACGGGATTACACGATGGTTACGTTAGCGGGAACGCCAGACCAAATTCTCCAGCTTTACTATGCATATAATTCAGGCTATACCGCAACCGAGAGTCGATTGGTATTGGTTTTGCGACCGCCGACAGAGGATGATGTTTTAGACACGACATATTATAGACCAAAATACTAAGGTAAGGAAGCGGGTATGGCGAAATATAAAGTATTAGGTATTGCAAATAGTGAAGAAACGCGCATTGACCTAAGAAGGCGGCTTGGAAAAGAAGAAGAGATTGCGCTGGTTGGTTTTGCGGGGATGAATACGGATGTGTTGACCAAGATTAATGGTTACGCACCGCATGTGGTGTTGCTCATCAACGAAACGAATAACAGTGGCGTTATGGAGATTGCGCAACGCATCTACCAAGGATTTCCCGGAATTGCTATCGTTCTTTTAACCCAAACCAACTCCCCGGAAGTGATGGCTAAGGCTATGCAGTCGGGTGTGCGGCGGGTTGTTTCAATCGATGAGATTGATGAACTGAAAGATTTGATTGTACAGGCGGCAGTCTTTGAACAAGCCAGAGCGATTGAAACGGGAAGAGAACCGCGCGTGGTATCTGTGTATGGCGCGAGCGGCGGAAACGGCACAACAACCGTTGCCGTTAATCTGGCGGTTATGATGGCTAAGTCTGGTCGGCGTGTAGCGCTTCTGGACCTTTGTTTATGCTACGGCGACGTTGATTTGCTTCTAAATATCAATGCTAAGGATACAATTATTGAATTGGTGCAGGAAAAGGCCACATTCAATATTGACGATATTAAATCATTTACCATGCAGCATTCCAGCGGTTTGACCGTGCTGTGTTCACCCAACAATCCAAAGTACGCAGAATATGTGACTCAGAGTCATGTTGAATCGATTATCTCGGTGATGCGGCCGTATTTTGATTTTATTTTTATTGATTTACCTTGCGACCTTTCAGATTGCACATTGACGGCGCTGGAATCCTCGGATGATATTTTGCTGATTACCAAGCGTGATATACCCAACCTTCGTGCGACTAAGGCGATTTTGAGCATACTGAACACGCTGCAGCAGCAAGAGAAAGTGGATCTGGTGATTAATGCCGATGCGCAATCCGTTTTGAGTAATGCGGATTTTGAGCGAGTGCTTGAAATTCCCATTGGACACATCATACCCGAAGACACGAAGACAGCGAAGCTTTGTCAGGAACGAGGCGAGCCATATGTTACAGCGGCACCACGTTCGACTATGACACGGGCAATGATGAAGGTTGCCAAGTATTGCATACGGAAAGATGAAAAGAGGAGCTAAATCTGATGGGACTTTTAGAACGGTTAGAACAACATCAGGCAGTTGATACTAGCGAAAGCGAAAGCACAACAGCGGTTAATGCTGAAATAGAGGCGATAAACGAGGCGCATGCCAGACTAAAAGAATTGGTCAGGATTCGCACGATTGAGGCGCTGAACACGGAGAATGAGACCAGCGAGAGCGTCGTCCGCGAAAAGTTGGACGAGGTGCTCCAGATTGAAGCCAGCTCGATTCCTCGCGTTGAACGCAATAAAATTGCGGAAGAGCTTTTTAATGACATCATGGGGTATGGCCCTTTGGAGCATCTTCTAAGCGATCCGCAAGTGACAGAAATCATGATCAACGGACACAAGCAGGTCTACATTGAGCGCAGCGGAAAACTCTTTGAAGCAGAGGTAAACTTTCGCGATCAAGATCATTTGCTTAACATTATCGATCGTATTGTAT
Organism: Eubacteriales bacterium; assembly: GCA_040883365.1. GTDB lineage: Bacteria > Bacillota > Clostridia > Christensenellales > CALMFG01 > CALMFG01. The sequence continues at coordinate 12,290 of JBFLKV010000185.1, read as the reverse complement.
CCACCATCGGGCGACATGTTGATGAAGCCAGCCCAATGGTTGATGCACGTTTAAAAGACGGATCTCGTGTTAACGTCATCATTCCGCCCTTGGCATTGACTGGGCCAACGATGACAATCAGAAAATTTTCAAAAACACCTTTTACTGCGGAGAACTTAGTTGCGTTTGGGTCATTATCGCCCAAAATGGTCGGTTTTTTGGCGGCGGCGGTTAAAGGTCGCATGAATATTATCGTATCCGGTGGTACTGGGTCTGGTAAAACCACACTGTTGAATGTTCTATCAAGTTACATCCCCGTAAACGAACGTATTGTTACGGTTGAGGATGCCGCTGAAATTCAGCTGACGCAGCCGCATGTGGTCACATTGGAAGCGCGTCCGGCCAATACAGAAGGCCGAGGCGAAGTGTCCATTCGTGATTTGGTCAAGAACTGTTTGCGTATGAGACCAGACCGAATTATCGTTGGTGAGGTTCGTTCCGGCGAGGCACTGGACATGCTTCAGGCGATGAACACCGGTCATGATGGATCCTTGACCACGACACATGCTAATACACCAAGAGATACCATCGCACGTATTGAGACGATGGTTATGATGTCGGGTATGGAGCTTCCGCTTCCGGCTATTCGCGCACAGATTGCATCCGCGGTGGATATTATTGTACAGCAGGCTAGAATGCGAGATGGCACCCGTCGTATCACCAACATCACCGAGATTACCGGGATGGAAGGCGATATGGTCAGCATGCAGGATATATTTGTATTTGAAACTGATGGTACGATGAACACCAGCGGCAAGTTTGTGGGTCGGTTTAAGCCAACGGGTATTCGCCCGGAATGCTTGGATACGATGAAGCAAAACGGAGTGGCCCCCAGAGAAGATTGGTTTACCGATTAAAATTTAGCGAACAAAAATAGGGAAGATAAATGGATTCAAAGTTATTAGCGCTTACAATTTCATCCGGTCTTTTGGTATTTGGCATAGCGCTTTTTGTTTTCTCAATGGTGATGCGCCATCAAGTGGTAGTTGGCGAGCGCATTAAAGCTTTGACCGATGAGCAGAGCAACCGAATAAGAACAGAAGAAGAGAAAAAAGAGAAGAAAAACCGTACACGCTTGCCGATTTCCAAGATGTTTGAAGAGCAACTTTCCACAGCGGGCATTCATATGCGAGCAGAGGAGTTTTTGCTGTTTTGGATTTTTTTAATTGCAGCACCGGCAGGCCTGATGGTCCTTTTTGGGGCCGGGATTATGCCGCTGATAGTGGTAATCAGTGTTGCCATCGTGATGCCGCCGATATTCGTTAGAAGTCGGCGAAAGAAACAATTGGCGCTTTTCGAAGCACAGTTGGGAGACGCACTGATGCTGATCGGCAACTGCTTGCGTTCCGGTTTGACTTTTCAGCAGGCGATGGGCAGTATTGCAAAAGAAATGCAAGATCCGATCGCCAAAGAGTTTTCTCGTGTGGTTAAAGAGATTCAGCTTGGTACCGGTTTGGAAAGCGCTCTTGAGAATATGCTTCGCCGAATTGACAGCCAAGAGTTGATGCTGACGATATCTGCGGTTCAGATTCAGCACCAGGTTGGCGGAAATCTAATGGAAGTGCTACAGAATATATCTTCAACCATCACAGACCGACAGAAGCTGAAAGAAGATATTAAAGTTATGACGGCATCCGGACGCATGAGTGGTCTGATTATTGGCCTTTTGCCGGTTATGATTGGCGGAATCTTGATGCTGGTGAATGGCGAATATATACAAACATTTTTCACCACAAAGGCGGGTACGATTATGCTCATCGTTGCCGGTGTTATGGAATTCATCGGTTTCTTGGTTATTAGGAAGATTATCAATATAAAATACTAGCGAGGGAAGTATGTTTTTACTAATCGTTTCGAGCGCTGGATTAATATTCTGCTTGGTGTTGATTCTTTTTCAAACAGAAGTGCGAAAAGATATTTATAAACGCAAGCAGATACGGGCAATGGACGAACAACAAAGATATTACGATGAAGAGCTCGACAAGTCATTCGTTCAACGTTTGGTTGTTCCTGCGGTGAAGGGCTTGCGCAGTGGCGTCAGCCAATTGGCGAGAAGGACGTCGCGCATTCAAAGAAATGAAGCAAACAAAGCCAGATTGGAAGCCATTGAAACCCAAATGAGGCAAGCGGGCTTTAAAATGGCGGTGCATGAGTATAACTTGATGAAAACGAGTTTCATGTTGATGATTTTGGCGGTTGGTTTTTTCATTGCACTTCGTTTGATTCAAAATAGCGTGATGATGGGGATGCTGGTCCTCGTTGCTGTCGCTGTTGCTGTGGTTGCGTTGCCAAGGTTCTTCATTTCGTCTCGTATTAAAAGAAGACAAATGCAGATTCAATTGGATATGCCAAACGTCATGGACCTTTTAAGTGTTAGTATTGAAGCGGGTCTTGGCTTTGATGCAGCGCTGAATCGTGTGGTTGAAAAACTGGAAGGGCCTTTGACAGAAGAGCTCTCTCAAGTATATAAAGAGATTAAGATGGGCAGGGCAAGAAGAGAAGCTTTAGCGGCACTGGCAAAACGTAATGACGTTAAAGAACTTCAAATGTTTGTTTCTGCGGTCATTCAATCGGAGCAGTATGGTACACCGATTAAAACCGTTTTAAAAGTGCAATCTCGACAGCTGCGAGAAACCCGGCGCGCAAGGGCTCAGGAAAAAGGCATGAAGGCACCGGTTAAGATGATGCTCCCTATGGTTGTGTTCATTTTCCCTGTTGTATTCATCATTATTCTTGGACCGACGGTCATTACGGTACTAGACCAATTTATGGGTTAGACAAGGAGATACCATATCTTGTATGTTTACAATAGTGGAAAAGTGGTTTATAATAGAGTCAGGAAAGCTGTATCGTTTTATAAACGGTTTAAAGGCTTAATGTGGGAAAAACAGCTGGAAATGGATGAAGGCTTGTGGATTGCGAGATGCAATCAAGTGCATATGTTCAATATGCGGTTTCCACTAGATATCATATACTTGGATAAGCAGTTCCGGGTAGTGAAAATTGAAACATTACGTCCGCGTCAAGTGGGCAAATTAGTAAGAGGTGCACGGTCTGTTTTGGAAGTGACGGCCGGTAGCGCTACGGCGAACGGGATTGTCCCGGGAGACTATCTTGAGTTAAAGGAATAGACTCAAAGAGAGGTGTGAATCATGGCCCAGGAAAGTTTTATTAACGAATTTCGAAAAAAAGATCAGGAAGACTTGTCCAAGCGTTGGGCAACAGCGAGTAAGTCTGAAATCGAGGCATACATCGCCAAACTGCAAAAACAGGTAAAAGATACCGAATCGGTTTTTCAGGAGCGCCATGAGGATCTTCGAGGCTCTTTGCTTGCCATAACAAGAGAACGTGATGAACTTTTAAAGAAGGTTCATGATATACAGGAGACACCTGCTGAAGCTCATGAAGAGGAGCAGCAAGCCCCCGTAGTTCAGGCTGATCTTGAGCAGCTTTTGAGCGAACGTGAATTGGTAGCGATGCCGAAGGACGTTTTTGAAAAGCTTAAGAACATGGATACCAAGAACACGGAAAAACTTGAGCAGATCGAATATGCTCTGGGTCAGACCAAGATGCAGTACCAGAAACTGTTGGTGCAACATCAAATGACACAGGAAGAGAATCAGAACCTATCTAAAGAGAAAAGCCTTTTGGAAGGCGCAGCGTTCCAGATTCAGGCCAATTCTCAATCTGAGCGTGAGCTGATTATCTCCCACTATAAGAGCATACAAGAGAGCCAACACACCGCTTTGGTTAATCTAAAAGAAGTTATGGAAACGACGCTTCAAATGATTAACAGCATGATTAACATTGACGCAGGCGTTGATATTGAGGACATCAAAAAGCGTAGTGGCTGATTTATCTAAATAATCAAAAGGCGGTGATACCGCCTTTTTTGTTTTAAAAATAACGAATGGTAACGAATGGTAGAGAATAAATAAGGTATATTTAGAAGAAAGCTCAAAATCAAGGATAACCTGGGTTTACAAGAATGTTATAATGAAGTGAATTTAAACTCAGGAAGGAGAACAACTAAATGAAACGTAGAAATGTAATCGTTATTGGAACGATTCTTTTATTTAGCGTCGTATTATTAGGATTTTCGGCGTGTGGAGAAAAAACGGAGGCAGTAGGTCAAGACAAAATGACGGTAGCTGTCAGTATAGTACCCGAAGCGACTTTTGTCGAGAAGGTGGCGGGGGATAAGGTGAATATCGTGACCATTATTCCTTCGGGGAATAGCCCGGCTAACTATCAGCCCACGACGACCGAGATGCAAGCGTTGTCCGATGCATCGGTATATTTCGTGATGCAGATGCCGGCGGAGGAAGCGAATATTTTGCCTAAAGTGACGGACTTTAATGCCGATATCAAGTTGGTTAACCTGCGTGATGCCGTCAGTGCTGTGTATCCTTTGCACGAAATGGGTGCACATTCCCATGATCATGAGGACGGAGCAGAAGAAGCGGACGAAGACCACGACGAGGATCATGAGGAGGCGCTTTCGGTCGATCCACATATCTGGCTATCGCCAAAACGTGCCATCGTGATGGTTGAAACCATCCGCGATACACTCTCTGAGATGGACCCCGACAATGCCGAAGTTTATAAAAAGAATGCAGCGGCATATATTGAGGAACTAAGCGCACTGGATGCGGATATTGCAGAAATTGTGTCGGGCATGGAAACCAAAGCCTTTATGATTTATCATGGTGCATATGGTTACTTTGCCGATGACTATGGTTTAGAGATGATTTCGCTGGAGGTGGACGGTAAAGCGGCTTCTGCAACCGTGATGGCCGAGGCAATTGAACATGCAAAAGAGGAGAACATCAGCCATATCTTCTATCAAGACGAGTTTGATGATAATCAAGCAAAAACAGTGGCAGATGAAATTGGCGGATCAGTGACGGAAGCAAGAGCGCTTGCGCCGGATTATATCGCGGCGTTGACCGAGTTTGCAGAAGCATTGGCTGCGGGAGAATAAAACGAATGAAAAGCAACGATATTGCGATTGCCTTTGAACACGTCCGCTACTGTTATGGCGAAGTTTGTGCCATTCAACAAGCGACGTTTGAGATTAAGAAAAACACATTAACTGCGCTCATTGGTCCAAATGGCGGAGGAAAATCCACCATCATTAAACTTTTGGCGGGGGTGATCAAGCATGAAGAAGGCCGGGTGATTGTTCCGGGCCATACGCATATCGGCTATGTGTCACAAGCCGCTGCTTTCGATTTGACTTTTCCTATCACGGTGGAACAGGCGGTGCTTGTGGGCACGCTGGATAATCATATTCGACCGTTTAGAGGCTATAGCAAAGCCCAAAAAGCAAAGGCAGAGCAAGCGATTGTACAGGTGGGACTAGACGGAAAGCAAACACGTGGTATCAACCAGCTGTCCGGTGGGCAGCTGGAACGCACGATGATCGCAAGAGCGCTTGCCTCGGATGCGGGGATTATTGTGTTGGATGAGCCAGACAGCTCGCTGGATGTTGATGCGGCGACTGAACTGTATGAACTACTTAATAGACTTAAAAAAGATAAAACCATTTTGGTGGCCAGCCATAGGCTGGATAAAATATTAGCCATTTCTGATGCGGCACTGTTTGTAAACGGTGCTGTCACTCAGCATAATGATATGGCGAAATTAGCCAAGAAATATGAAGCGGGGGTGCTGCTATGATTGATGCGTTTTTAAAATATTCTTTTATGCAAAATGCGGTAATGGCCGCACTGTTGGCCAGTGTGGTGACCGGAATCATCGGCACGATTGCAATCGAGAAAAAGCTGATTAGCATGTCGGGCGGCATTGCGCATGCGTCCTTTGGCGGCATCGGGCTTGGGTATCTTGCGGGCTTCGAGCCGATTTGGGGAGGCCTCGCTTTTGCCATCGCTTCGTCATTGCTGATATCGAAAATTTCCAAAGGCAAACGTGTGAACGCGGATACCATGACCGGTATTCTATGGTCCTTCGGCATGGCGCTTGGTATATTGTTTATTTCACTGGCACCAGGATATATGCCGGATATGACATCCTACCTATTTGGGGATATCCTCTCGGTTTCTTCGGATGCAGTGACTACCATGTTTTTCTTTACACTGGTTATCGCGGCGATGTTTATCATGTTTTATACCTATTTTATCGCCTATCTGTTTGATGAGGAATATGCGAAAGCCAGTGGTATTAATGTCAAGATTTTAGAATGGATGATATATTTAATGATTCCAGCAGGCATCATTGTGCTGATCAAAATCGTGGGGGTTATCCTCACCATTGCGCTCATGACCATTCCCGTTTCCATCGCCAAATTGTTTTTTAAATCATTCGGCAAAGTGGTGGTCGCATCCATGCTGATTAGCGCGGTGTTTGGACTTTTGGGATTGACGCTTTCTTACTACATCAACATCCCTTCAGGGGTCTGCATCATTGTGCTGGCGACCATCGTGTATCTATTGATCGCTTTTACTAAGCAGAAGATACAAAACCGCTTGCACGTTAAACGTTTACATAGTGAAAATGGCTAGAGATAGCTTTTAAGAAAGGCCGGTGAAAATTCGCCGGTCTTTTTTATTTGTAAACAAATGACGAATCTTTTTTTGACCTATTGTTATAAAACGATATTCTATGATAAAATTTATGTTCAACAAAGCGGTAAGATGATAGTTGAATGACTCCATGTTTTTTTTAAAAGCCATGGATTCATTGTTACACTATCCCAAAATCTGATATCGGAATTATTTATTATTTTTTGGTTTGTCTTCTTAAAAGTGTCTTTAAGAAGGGCTTATTGTTTTTGTTAAATATTTTTTCTGGGAGAAGTAATAATGATTAAAATGATTACCGACAGCACATCGTATATTCCTAAGGAGTGGTTGACGCTTTATGATATTGAAGTGATACCATTAAGTGTCGTTCTGGGAGATGAAAGTTTCGCCGAGACCGAGATCAGCAATGAGGATTTTTACAAGAAGTTGGATGAGTCACCGCATCACCCCACATCCAGTCAACCGCCGATTCAGACCATGGTTGATGTTTTTGAAAATCACGTCAAAGCGGGGCATCAGATTGTAGCGTGTTTTATCTCGTCTAAAATGAGTGGAACCTATTCCACTGCACATTTGGCTAAGAATATGTTGATGGAAACATATCCAAAAGCCGAAATCGAAATTATCGATTCTAAATCCAACAGCATGCAGTTGGGCTTTGCGGTGTTGGCCGGAGCCAAAGCGGCCAAGCAGGGCGATGACATACAAACAGTTGTGGAAGCTATAAACGATAATATAGAAAAAAGTCGGTTTTTGTTTATCCCCAAAACCATGGAGTATTTAAAACGCTCGGGGCGTTTAAGCCATGCAGCTGCGATCGCGGCAAGCCTTTTGAAGATTTTCCCGATTCTCACAGTAAAAAATGGTGTGGCGGACGTCTATGAGAAGATCCGTACCTATAAAAAAGCGATGAACACCATGATTGAAGAAGTGGTACAGGATTTTAAAGAAAAGGGAATCAAAGAGATTATCGTGATGCATATCAACAATATTGAAGGTGCAATCCAGCTGAAAGAGCGGCTGACTGAACTTACTCAAATTGAGATTAAGATTGGCGCGATTGGTCCTGTGATTGGTGCACATGTGGGCCCAGGAGCGCTGGCCACGATATATTATACAGCTTAATAAAAGAGAAAATAGATGAATATTATTAACTGTTATATCAATTAAAATAGGATTTTTTCAAGCAAGGGGCGGGCTTTCTCGCCTCTTTTTTTATTGGGCAGAAAAGTGTAAATTTTGAAAAATGCATACATATAAAAGCCTAGTTGTGGTAATATATAGGAACGATATTAGGAAAATGTTATATGCTATATACAATATATAACTGTAAAGTGTAAAAGGATATTTTAGGGTAAACAACGTGAAGAAGAATGGGAAAATAGTTTTAAAAGCGATAGGATTGATCATCATAACAGCGGTTGTTTTTGTAGGGCTATTGATGCTTACCAACCTTATCCCAAGAGCGAGCCTGCAAAAGAACATTCGGGCGTCGGCCGCGCAGGTTGTGGAGCTCGAGAAGGCGGATGAAGTCATCCCACAGTTCTATACGCAATACAAAATGGATTACTACACGGATTCGGTGATGCTTAATGCGGCTTATTTTACTGATACCGATCATCCACTGAATGCCGCGATTGCGTGTTGCCTCTATGGGGGCGGCACTGCACATTTAAGCGATGTGGCGGCAAACCCGGCTATTTCACCAAACTATGCATACAGTCGATATTGGCATGGCTATCTGGTGATTCTGCGGCCGCTTTTGTTGGTTTTCGATTATATTCAAATTGGTGTATTTAACACCTATCTCTTCTTTTTGCTTTTGTTTTTCAATTTAATTCTACTTTATAAAAAAATCGGTGGATGGTTTTCCGCTGTGTTTTTGTTTACGATTATCAGTTTGAATATTGTCGTGCTGGCTGTCAACATGCAGCTATTTACCATCTTTGCAATTTCATTTGTTGCCATACCCGTGGTTCTTCGTCTGTATGAAAAAAGGAAAGATTGGCTCAAGTACGCGTTTTTGCTGATTGGCATGTGCACCATGTATTTCGATTTTTATACCTACCCCGTATTGACCTTTGGCTTGCCGATGATCGTACTGCTTTTGGCTCAGGAAAAAGTAAAAGATACCGAGAGGGAACCGATTAAGCAGGTCATTGTTATGCTTGCTTTCTGGACGCTAGGTTATTTATTGACCTGGCTGATTAAGCTTGGGCTTGTCTACGCGGTGCTGGGTCAAGCCGAAGTGCAGGCGGCAGGCGATTCTTTGGTGTCCCGTATATCCCGTGCGATTCCGGCTGCCACATATGAGAAACTGGTGAGCGGACTTGCCGACATTGCCCCGTCACTTTCAGTGGATGCTTTGCCCCTTTGGTTGATTTCGCTGGGCCTTGTCCTAAAACAGATGCTACAGCCGGTATTTTTGATTGGCGTTGGTATCATCATTATTCTTTCACTCAGCCTTCTGATCGTCAGAAAAAAAGTCGAGCGAAGCGGAAAAACGGTTTGGGCACTTTTGTTGGTGGCCGCATTACCCTTGGTTTGGTATATTGTTGCGGTTAACCCCACCATCATCCATTTCTACTTTCAGTATCGTGGTATCGGGGTGACTTTGCTTGGCATACTATCTACGCTTTTGATATCGGTCGATTTTGAACATCATGAACGAAAAAAAGCATAGAAGATAAATAATAGATTTAAATACGTAAATAAAAGAACCCCTACACGGATGAGGGGTTCTTTTTTGCTATAAAGAATATTGACAAACAGGGACTATTCAATTATAATGACTAAAATGATTAAACTGGTCAAATGGTATGCGAGGTGAAAATGAATGCCAAAAACATTTTCCGATAGTGAACGGGAATATATTAAAAAACGATTGATCGAGGAAACAAGCGATTGTCTTTCGCTGTATGGCATAAGAAAAACAACTGTGGATGAGATTGTCAAGCGCGTGGGCATCCCTAAGGGGACGTTTTATCTGTTTTATGAATCCAAGGAATCATTGATTTTTGATGTGATCTTAAGCTTTAATGCCGAGGTACAGGGGAAGCTGGTGGCACAAGTGGAAAAGATGAGCGAGAAACCGGACGCGGAAGCCTTGACCGATATCATCTTTGGGCTCTACCAGTCCGTAAAGAAATCGTTTTTGATGAAGATTATGGTCAATGGCGAGCTGGATTTCTTTATGCGAAAAGCACCGCCGGAGTATAATGCGCAGCATGCGGCGGAAGACGATTTTATGCTGGGGCAATTGATTGAGCTATTCCCAACCATGGATGCCGAAAAGAGCAGCATATACAGCGGGGCACTGCGTGGGGCCTTTTTGGTACCGATGTATGAAAAAGAGCTTAATTTAGAGAATTTTGATGAGACGCTTCGGTTAATGATTCGGGGTATCGTCATCCAAATGTTTGGAGGGTAAAAGATGATTACGGTTAAGGATTTGGTATTTAGCTACTCAAGCAAACCGTTTATTGAGCGGGTTAGTTTTGATGTAAACAGCGGCGAGATTTTTGGGTTTCTTGGGCCATCCGGTGCAGGCAAGAGTACGCTCCAGAAAATTTTGACCGGCCTGCTTTCTCGCTATGAAGGGCGTGTGACCGTGGACGGCGAAGAAGCCAAACAGCCAAGTAAACACTTCTATGAGAAAATCGGTGTGGATTTTGAATTCCCTAGCTTGTATGAGAAGCTGACGGGCAAGGAAAACCTCAAGTTTTTTGCTTCGCTTTACCGCCAGAGTCGGGATGCCGATGCGCTACTAAAAGATGTGGGTCTACATCTGGATGCTGATAAGAAAGTTTCTGACTATTCTAAAGGCATGAAATCGCGGTTGAATTTTATTAAAGCCCTGTTGCATGACCCCAATATTCTTTTTTTGGATGAACCAACCAGCGGGCTGGACCCTTCTAACGCACGAGTGATGAAAGATATCATTCTGGAAGAAAAAGCGAAGGGCAAGACGATTATCCTGACGACACATAATATGTTTGATGCTACCGAGCTTTGTGATCGTGTGGCGTTTATCCTGGATGGTGCCATCGTGGCGCTGGATACCCCTAGGGCGCTGATTATGCAAAAAGGCGCGGCGAGCTTGAAGTATACCTATAAGAAAAACGGAAGTGAGAAGGAAAATGTCATATCGCTTAGTGAAACGGCGAATGACCTAACACTGAAAAAAATCATTGCCGAAAACAAGCTGATATCCATCCATTCGAGCGAGCCTACGTTGAACGATATTTTCGTGGAAATAACGGGGAGGCAACTGCAGTGAGAACAAAATCTTTGATTGTAAGCGATATTCGCTTTCAGTACCGATACGGATTCTACTTCATCTATCTTGTTTTCTCGGTACTCTATATCGGTATTCTGTTTGCGCTGCCTGAAAGCTGGCGGCGCGCGGCCGCTTTGCTGATGATTTTTACCGACCCTGCGGCGATGGGTCTGTTCTTTATGGGCGCTATTGTGCTTTTTGAGAAAAGCGAGCGGGTTTTGAATAGTATCGCCGTTTCGCCAGTTAAGCCCTTAGAATATGTCGTATCCAAGCTGGTCTCCATTGGGTTGATCGCAACGCTGGTGGCGTGCGTGATCGGCTTTTCGGCGGGGATTGTGGCACGGCCAATCGTGTTCGTGGTGGCGGTTTTCTTGTGCTCCTGTTTGTTTTCTGCGGCGGGTTTAATTGTCGCCAGCAAAATCACCACGCTTAACCAATTCATCATCGCCGCCATCCCAGCGGAAATAATCATCGTGATTCCGGCTGTGCTTTGGATGTTTTGGTTTAAATCAAATCTTTTTATGATACATCCGGGTGTGAGCATGCTGATGCTGTGCTCGGGCGAAGGTAACGTTGGGCTGGCGTTGCTCTCCTTGTTAATTTGGACGGCATTTTCGCTTGTCTGGGCAGTAAAAGCTGTGAGCAAAATGCTAAAGTCGGTAGGAGGGATTAAACTATGAAGCCATATCTATACTCTCTAAAGATTTTTTTAAAGCAGATTTGGGAAGACAGTATGTTGGCAGCCATCTGTGGTGTGCCAGTGTTGATGGCGTTGCTTTTTCGCTTCGGCGTCCCCGAACTGGAGATGTTGCTGTGCCAAACGCTGGGCACAACGACGGTGCTATCCGAATACTACTTGCTATTCGATCTGTTTTTGGTTGTAATGACGCCGTACTTGTTCACCTTTATATCAGCGATGGTGATGTTGGGGGAATTAGACGAAAACATGGCGGTTTATCTGGCGGTGACGCCACTGGGTAAAAAGGGCTATATTATCTCGCGCCTGGTACTGCCCGCCGCAATTTCGCTGGTGTTATCCGTCGTGCTGTTATCCTTTTTTGCATTAACACCTTGGACGTTTGGCGGTGTTTTGTTGGTATCTTTGCTCTGTGCTCTGCTCTGTCTTCCGGTGGCCATGTTGATTGTCACACTATCGCACAACCGTGTTGAGGGTATGGCCGTTGCCAAGCTATCTGGGTTGGTGCTTTTTGGCCTGCCGATTCCGTTCTTTCTGCCGGAAGGGATTCAATATCTTTTTTCGTGGCTACCGTCCTTCTGGGTGGCCAAAGTGTTTGTGAGCGCCAACGGCTGGTTGGCGTTCCCGGCAGTGTTTGTGACGCTGATTTGGATATGGGCGCTGTACCGACATTTTGCTAGAAAGATGATATAAACCTTGTTTTATTGGAGTTAAGATGTTGGGTATTTGT
>JBFLKV010000184.1:0-2786 GCA_040883365.1 Eubacteriales bacterium | reverse complement strand
TGGCGTACCTGGAGGGATTCGAACCCCCGATCGCTCGGTTCGTAGCCGAGAGCTCTATCCAGCTGAGCCACAGGTACAAAGTTTGGTTGCCTCATTTAGCTTATATATTCTAATATAGCCGGGCTGGCTTGTCAACCGAAAAGCGTCACAAAGGGTGATATTTGCCAAAATTAAGTCACGCTTTGTTTACATCTTGTTACAGGTTAATTAATTGCAATAGCGCCATAAAAATGATATTATTCGCAATAGAGATTTATGGGAAATCCCCATTATTACGCGAAAGGTTTGTTTTTTTAATGAATGGTAAAAGGATCACCGTACTGATTGTTTCGATTGTTTTCACAGCCGTATTCGTTTTTGTCGGCGTTCGGTATTACCGCATCCGAGAAGCGATGTCCAATCCGATGGGCGTTTTCGTTCTGGATGATATCGTGGTGCCCGACGCTGTGGAATCCGGCGGAGATACAGCAATTCACGAGGTGGATTTGGTGTATAACCAAAAATCCTATGTGAAAAAAGACAATATTTTAAATATCGTTATTTTGGGCAGAGACGCAACGCCTAAATCAGGCAAATATGCGGATACGCGTCCGGACGGCGGCAACACGGATATTATGATCGTCATGGCGATTAATCTGGAAGACGGTAGTGTGCGTGCCATCTCCATTCCGCGTGACTCAATTGCGCATATTTACCACTATTATGATACGAAAGATGAAGTCAATCGGGAGTATTTTGACAAACTGAATAGTGCATATGGTGCAGGACCGCGGGACTTGGATGATGTTCAGCTGAGAAACTCGAAAACCTGTATCCAAGAGTACCTAAACGTCTTTGGTACGTTTGATATTGAAATCAATAACTATATTGAGGTTGGGCTGACGGGGCTGATGAAGTTGACCGATATGGTTGATGGCGTGGAAGTGACGCTGAGTAACTATATCCCCGAAGTGGGATCTGCCGGCGAAACCGTGACGCTTAACGCCTATACAGCCATGCGCTACGTGCGGGACAGACATAACTCAGGCGGTGACCTTGGTCGTGTTTCCAACGCCAAAACATATATCAAAGCGTTGGCGCGTAAGATTCAGAAAATGGGCGTCACATCCATTGGTTACGATATCGCAAAAGAGATGATTGGCGATAATCTGATGCATACGGACTTAACCTTGGAAGAAATCGCCTCGCTCGCCTCGATCTTGGTCAACACCGATGTGTCGGCTATGGATATGCAGACTGTTCCGGTAATCGACAAAGAAGACATTGGTGGTTTTAAGAAATATCTTGCGAACTATGATTATGATTATGATACCTTCTATGCATCGATTGGTGCAGAAGACTATGATGATTTGGATATTCAGGCCGATGACTATTACGATTATGGATTCTTCACCGAATATGAAGGCCTTGAAGAAATTATGCTAGATGTATATTATGATGAGCTGGTGCTTGAATAGACGGATAAAACCAAAACCGCTACAGACAATCTGTAGCGGTTTTTTTATTTGGTAACCTATGGCATTATGATATATAATTAGAGCATAATATATATAAATCGGGATTTTGAACAGGAGGAAAAAGCATGAGCATGATGGTTATTGCAATTATTGTTGTGGCACTTTTGATTCTTTGGATGATAGGCGGGTACAATGGGTTTATCAAAAAGAAAAACCTGGTGGAAGAAGCGTTTGCCACCATGGATGTATACCTAAAAAAACGGTATGATATTATACCTAACTTGGTCAACACGGTGAAAGGTTATGCGAAGCATGAAAAAGAAACGCTGGAGAACGTGGTGAGCGCCAGGAACGCGGCCGCGAGCGCGACCACAGCATCGGCAAAAGTGGCCGGCGAAAGCGCGATAGAAAGTGCACTGGGACGCCTTTTTGCTCTGGCCGAGAACTATCCTGACCTCAAGGCAAATACGCAGTTTTTGGAGCTGCAAACTCAGCTTTCGGGGATTGAGGGTGAGATTGCACAATCGCGGAAGTATTACAATGCCGTGGTCAAAATATTCAATACGCGTTGCGAGATGTTTCCATCATCCATTCTGGCCGCTATTTTTGGATTTAAGCGTTATGAAATGTTTGAAGTAGGCAGCGCGGAAGAGAGAGAGAATGTGACGGTGAATTTTGATGACTAAAAAATCATCCGTGCGACACATCGTTGGGTGGGCATTGGTGATACTGACGGTTTTTATATTGCTGGCGCCGGCGGTTGTGGCCAACGCAGAGGACGATGAGACTTACGATACTTATTTTGATTATATTATCAAAAGCTATCATGTGGATGTGGTGGCGCATGCGGACAACACCTACGATATCGTCGAGACCATTGATGTGCGCTTTAATACGTATAAACACGGCATCTATCGCTATATTCCCACACGCTACAACGGCAAACTGACGCCGTTGACGAACATAGACACTTATGGCACAGCGACAAAAATAAACAGGCACGGGATTTACAAATATATTCGGCTTGGGGACGCAGACCAGACGATTATCGGGGATAAAACATACACCATTGCTTATTCAATCGATATGGGAAAAGATGAAAATGACGGGCTGGATGCCATCTACCTCAATATTATTGGCGCTGATTGGAATACAAAAATGTATGAGGTCACGTTTGACGTTGATGTTTCTGAACTGGAAGGGACAGAGATGGTGCCATCAGTCAGTGTGGGTTATGAAGGAAGCACGGGCTCGCTGGGCACGATGGTGAAAAAAACTGATTCGCATATCATCGGTAGTATGACGCGTATTTTGATGCCGTACGAGGGA
>JBFLKV010000183.1:0-3231 GCA_040883365.1 Eubacteriales bacterium | reverse complement strand
TACATCTTATATTCGTAGGTGGGCATAGCCAGAACGACACCTTGGCTTTTCCAAACGCTGGCCAGCATATGCGACCACGTGTCCTCGCTGACATTATGGATATGCAAGGGGATATTTGCTTTTTCAAATTCTTCTACGATGATATCCACTGCTTTGCCTGTCATGCCGTACATAGACCCCCAAAGCAACGTGGCTTCCTTTTTACAAGGGCCTTTTTGATAGCTTGCATATCTGGCGTAGTCATCAATGATGCGCTTGGGGTCTTTACGCCAAACAATGCCATGTCCAGGTGCGATGATGTTGATGGGTAGCGCGCGGCATTTGGCTACCGCTTTATCGACAAATAGAGAAAAAGCGGCGATGATGTTGGCATAATAACGCAGCGCTTCGGATTCATAAAAATCGAGTGTTTTGTCATCCAGCATATCGTCGTACCCATCGGTGCGGACATTGCCATATGAGCCAAAAGCATCACACGAGAAAAGCGTGCCCGAAAGCGTGTCGAAGGTCGCGATGGTATCCGGCCAATGGACATTGGGGATATCGATAAACTGCAAAACGCGCCCTGCGCCAAGGTCAACGCTGTCGCCTTCCTTGACTACCTCGACATTTTTGGTGTGCTCAAAAAAAGCGTCCAACAAGGCGGCGGATTTTTGAGAGCAGAGTATTTTTGCCTCAGGTTTTAACTTTTCGATGGTGCTGATCCATCCAGAATGGTCAGGCTCCATATGGTTGATGATAAGATAGTCCACCGTTTCGATGGTGGCATCCATCTCATTTAATGCTTTTTTAAAATGATCGGCGAGATCGCTGTAGCATAGCACGCCGTCAACAATGGCGGTTTTTTCGCCTTTTATGATATAAGAGTTCAAAGATACGCCATCCGGCAGATCCCAGAATCCCTCAAACAGAATATTCTCAACATTTGTCGTGATGCGGGTGATGCCTTCGGTTACATTTGTGATATTCATTTATGCTTTCCTTTCATATTTTTCTTTCTGTACTATTCTATTCGCTGGCAAAATATCTGTCAACAGAAGGGAGGGCGAAAGTCGTGTGAAATCACAATTATGTCGGCGGGTTATGCGTAGAATTAAGAGCACCAAAAGTAAAACTTTTTTAGTTTGCTTGATTAAAGATAGCCAGTTATGGTATCTTCAATTTATTAATATGCGGAGGAAAAAACAGTGCCTGATATCAAGCTAAAATGTACCGACTGTGGCCAGGCTTTTTTATTTACAGAAAAAGAGCAGGCGTTTTATGAGCAGAAGGGATTTAGAACCCAGCCGAAACGATGCGCGGATTGCCGTAAAAGACGCGATGAGAAACAACGTCAGCATCGGCGGGAAAAGAATGGGGGTAGCTGGTAGGCCATTGTAATAAAAAGTTGCGTAAAAATATGATATAATGTCTTAAAATCAAAATATTGCTTACTAATCTGGAGTCTTTATGAAAACAAAAATAACAATTTTTTCTATTATACTTGTCCTATTTGTCATGATAGCAAGCGGCTGCTTGGTGCAGGATAACTCCGCACCGGTGGTGTCCCAAAAACCCATCGTTGCACCAACGGCCACACCCGTACCGACGGCGGATGCGGGATATCCTGATACGATTATCCAATGGATGGTTCCTTTTGGTGCGGGCACCAATGTTGATGATTGGAATCGTGCGATCGGTGATGGCTTTGCCAGCCAATCGAATTGGCGCGTGATGTACACCAATATTTCAGGCGGGCTTTCGGGCTCCACCGGCACCTACAAAGTTTACCACTCCCGTCATGACGGCTATATGTATGTGGGGGTCAGTGAGCGCAGCCTCACCATTCCTATCTATGTGGAAGGCACACTAACCAGTCAAGACTGGGTATATTTCATCGCGGGGGGCACACCCTTGGTGCTCTGTTCCAGCCGAGATATCGGCCTTGAAACGTTGAATGAATTTATTCTGGCGGCCAAGAGCGTGGGAGAGGACGATGCGCTGACCATTGCGGCTTGGGGCGGCGGATTATATTCTGCTTTGCCATATTACTTTGTCACCCAAAGCGGCATTACCTTTAAACTGAAAACCTTCGATACTCAAGAGCAGGCGGTGGAAGCGGCACGAAACGCCGAAGTGGACGGTATTATTGCACCGGCCAATGCGGTGGCCGGACTGGTGAAGGAAAGAAGATTGATTCCTTTGGCGGTGATGGACGACAAGGACTTGACCAACCACAGTTTTTATAGTAATACCATTCCTTCAATCCGCACCGAAGTGCCCGAGCTACCGGCCGAAGGGTTGGAGGCGCTGCGTCAACTTAGAGGATTTGCGGTGCCTGCGGATACGCCGCGTGATGCTGTTTTGGCGATACAGGATAGCTTTTTGACACTCAAAGACAACGAAGGGTTTAATCAATATATCAATTCGGTCTATGGGAATATGTACTTATACTCGGATGAGGAAGCCAAAAAGTACATTGAGCTAACCGAGCAGTACCTCTGTTGGATACTATCCGATATGAACAAAGGTGGGTACACGCCCGAATACGTGGGCATTGAGCGACCCTACTAACTTTTTTATCAGCCGACTAAAGAGCTTAGAGGGCAATACTAAATAATAAAAATAAAACTCGCAAAGACGATAACGTATATTTTAGGTACGCACGCGCCTTTGCGAGTTTTTGTTTTATTCGTTTTCTGTCCTGTGGGCAGTCTTAAAATCGGGTAAAAGTGAGAAGTTATTTTACTATAAAATCACGGATATCCTGATAGACGGTTTCTTTACCAATCTCGTTTAACACCTCATGGCGCATGCCGGGGTAGACTTTGACCGCCAAGTTTTTAATGCCGGCAGCTTTATAACCATCCACCACTTTATCAAAGTCCGCGCGTTGACTGCCGGCGAGCGGGTCATCTTCGCCGCTGACGATAAGGATTGGCAGGTCTTTATCGACACTTTCAAATGTGTTTTTTTTGCTGATGAACTGGATACCGGAAAGCATCTCGCGCGCGTATTCAACAGTGACCTGATTTCCGCACCGCGGGTCGGCGATATAGGCATCCACCACGCTTTCGTCATGGGTGATAAAGTCAAAATCGGTACGTGGATTTTTCACGCGGTTGTTCAGTGTGCCGTAGACCAGCGTATGTACTAAATTGGAACGAGTCTTTCGGCCCTTTAGCTTGACGATGCTTTGAGAAAGCAGTTTACCAAAGCCGATTAAGAAAGGCGCTGCATCCCCGGTACCGC
>JBFLKV010000182.1:0-7132 GCA_040883365.1 Eubacteriales bacterium | reverse complement strand
GCCAGCGAGTATTTCATGCCGCGGTGACCCATAGCGATGCCGTCGCAAACACCGATGGTGTTAAACTCCAGCGGGGTGCCGCCTGCCGCAAGAACGCCGTCTTTGACTGCCCTTGCGATCGTGTTTAAGTGAATATGACCCGGAACAATTTCATTAAAAGAATTGACAATGCCGATAATGGGTTTATATATCTGCTCGTCGGTCAAACCGCCTGCTTTTAGAAGGGAACGATGCGGGGCTCTCGCCGCGCCTTTTTTTATGCCATCGGATATCATGATTTTTTACTACCTCCATAAAATATTCTATAGCACAATTAGACACTAATTATGCTTAATCATCATTTGTTCTAGTTTATTAGAGTTATTGGAAAAACGCAAGTATTAGCTTTAAAAGAAGTGAGAAGAAAATTGTGCTTGAGGGAGGCAGATAGCGAGAGGGTGCTACGTGATTGTCTAGTGGTATTTTGGCAGAACAAAGGTCTCGCCTTTGGTTTTAATAAGATTAACACCGATACCATAGACCGCCTGCAAGTCATTTTGGGTCAAAACGCTTTTGGGGGAGCCCAAGCTGTGCAGTTTGCCTTCGTTGAGTAGTGCAATCCGGTCGCAGTACTGCTGTGCCAAGTTGAGGTCATGCAGGATGCAGACCACTGAAAAACCTTCGGTTTGGCTTAAAAATTTGGCCGATTTTAAGAAAGCGACTTGGTGCCGGATGTCTAGGCCGGAAACGGGTTCATCCAAAAGCATAATGCTGGCCTGCTGGGCCAATGCGCGTGCCAGAATCATGCGCTGCCATTCGCCGCCCGAGAGCTCGGTGACCAGACGATCTTTTAGATGCAAAATTTCAGCCCGTTCCATGGATTCACGTGCGATTCGATAATCTGCTTCGCTTTCGGTTTGCATGCGTTTAAGATGCGGATTTCGCCCTGTCAGCACAATATCCTGCACGGAGAAATCATATTCTAAAGAGGCATGCTGTTGCACGAGTGCCATGGTTTTAGCAATCTCTTTTGCCGAAAAGTCTTTTACATCGCGGCCGCCAATCAGCACTTGGCCTTGATGGGGGGCAAGATACCCAGAGATGCATTTTAATAGGGTGGTTTTGCCACTGCCGTTTGGGCCGATGATGCCAAAAAACTCGCCTTTTTCGACGCAAAGCGAAACATCATCAACGGCCTTATTTCTTTTATCATATGAATAGCTGACGTTTTTTATTTCAATTAAGCTCATACCGTTTTTCTGCCTTTCCTTAAGAGATACAGGAAAAAGGGCACACCGATTAGCGCAGTGATAACCCCTACGGGTAATTCTTGGCTGGGCAAGATGTTTCTTGCCAGCGTATCCGCCAGAAGAAGAAAAACACCGCCGGTCATAAACGAAAGCGGGATGAGCGTGCGATGATCCGGCCCGGAAAGGATGCGCACCACATGAGGGATGACCAATCCGACAAACCCGATGATGCCGCTGACCGAAACCGCCGCCGCTGATGCGATAGTTGCAAAAATAAGCAGGTTACGGCGCACTGAAGCGGGGTTGACACCAAGATGTCTGGCCGCTTCATCGCCTTGCAACATGATGTTTAAATCCCGAGCATATAGCCAACAAAGGGCCGAACTAACCAGCATTACAGGCGTACCGACCGATACTTCTGTCCAGCTGGACGAAGAAAAGCTACCCATCGTCCAAAGGATAATGTGTTCCATCTTATCGCGAAAGATAATCATAAGACAATAGATGAGCGCTGACGCCAACGATGTGATGGCGATACCGGCGAGAATCAGCGAGAAGGTGGAAACTTTGCCACCGATACGCGCAAGGTTGTAAACGGTAAACATGGCGGTAAGCCCGCCTAAAAAAGCAAATACGGTGACCGCTCCAAAGCTGATAAAGGGTAAAGAGAAACTGAGCGACATGGCGATGGTTGCGCCAAGCGCCGCCCCCGAGCTGACGCCCACAACATAGGAATCGGCCATTGGGTTTTTGAACATGCCTTGCAGACTGGCGCCAGAGACGCTTAAAGCCCCGCCGACAGACAGCGCTAAAAGTGCGCGTGGCAGGCGCAGATTAAAGAAGATAATCGATGCAGTTGCATCCTTCTGCCCGCCAAGCAGGGAAAAAAGCGCACTAAGGCTGATGCCTGAACTGCCGATAAGAAAAGCCAGCGCCAGAGCGACAACGCCAAAAATAAGCACGATGATTCCCAGCAAAGCGGGACGGATAAGATGCCTTTTCAAGGGTTATTCTCCCAACAAATAGTCTTGAATCGTTGTCATGGTTTCGATAATACGCGGACCCGGACGGTTGATCAGATCATCTGAAATAAACAGATAGTTTCCGTTGATCACTGCCGAAAGCTCGCTCATCACAGGGTCAGCCAGAAGAGATTCTTCGGTGATCCATGAGGAAACAATCAGCACATCAGGATCAGCCGCGATGATATCCTCTGCCGAATACTCCGGCCATTCTGTGTCGCTACCTGCTGTGATGCAGTTGCCGCCGGCCATTTCGATGATGGTGTTGATAAAGCTACCTTCGCCGGATGTCCAATATCCGCTGTCGCCGATGGTCATGGCATAGTACACGGTGGGGTGCGAGGTCATCGCCAGGCTATTGTTTTCAACTGCGACTGCAACCGCGTCAATCTCATCGATCAAAGCCTGTGCTTCGTCGGTTTTATCAATCTGCTCACCAATCAGCATAATGCTGGTTGCGATGTCGTCATAGTATGTGGGTTCCACCGCAATCACTTTGATCCCAACATCGGTCAGCGCTGTGATTTGCTCGTTTTGCAGACCGTTGCCCGCAAACACAATGGATGGCTCAAGGCCGACCACTTTTTCGATGTCAAAGCCGCTGTAATCGCCGACTCTTTCGATATCATTGGCCTCAGCCGGATAGTTGGAACTGGCATCCACGCCGACAATTTGGTCACCCACGCCCAAAGCAAAAAGAATTTCTGTGATGCTTGGTGCGGTGGAGATGATGGTCATCTCATCGGTAAACGCAGCGGATTCTTCCACCGCTTGGCCCATGGCGTCGGTGTTTTCGTCCATAATATCCTTGACGACCGGTGTAGCCACCGGTGTTGCCACGGTGCATGCGGTGAGCATGGCGGTAATAAATACTAAAATCAGTAGTGTTTTAAGTGTCTTTTTCATTTCGATCCTCCTAAATTTATTTAGAAGATACTAGAGGACTTCAATAAAAAACGCCCTGTTTAGAAAACGAAAGGGCGAGATTCACTGTTTAAGTGTCCGTCCGTTTCTTCCCTCCGAAGAATAAGACATTGCGTAAAAATAATGGCAGGTTTCCCGGCTTGGTTTCATCCCATTCTGTACGCCTTCCCAAGAGCGAAGATAAGCTTTTGGTGGCTATAAGTGTACAGGTGGTCGACCTTACGGTAGCGGAAGGCTGCAACGGTATTGCACCGTTTTCCCTATTATCCAAATGCTTGGCACCATAAATGCATGTATTGACTTTTGCCAAAAAACTATACCATCGAACGCAGGCAATGTCAATTCGTATCGGGTCGATTATCCACCAAAAAAGATGGCTAAAAAAGAAAAAAATGCTTTAAACTTTTTTTGTTTTGTGGTATAAAAGATATGCACGAATTTTTGCGAGAATGGCGGAATTGGCAGACGCGCTAGATTCAGGTTCTAGTGAGCAATACGCTTGTGCAGGTTCAAGTCCTGTTTCTCGCACCATAATAAAAAAGGGTATCCGATTGGGTGCCCTTTTTTGTATGATTTATGGTAGAGAAACAGGGCTTGAACCTTAAGAAGGCGCTGAAGCGTAGTAAGACTTTGAATCCGTGGTTATATTTCTCGCACCAAAAGCAAAAGGGGTGTTTTATAAAATAAAAAATGGTATAATAGTTTTAATATGGTATAGGCGATTAAGAAAACATCAACAGATAAGAGACACCCTACTGGACAAACTTCGCCTTTCGTTCCTCTTAAGGCGGGAGGGGAACCGCGAAAGAGGTAGAGGGATAGATGTCGGGGAGTTGAGTGTCGACGAGGTGGAGGTGTAGATGATGAACATTGGACCAGTAAAACTGTTTTTGCTATCCCTTTGGTTACTGTTCCTTCTTCTGCTTATACAAACTATAGACATTCCTGTTTGCTTTGAAGAAGGTGCAACCTTTATCGGATGGGGCGACTTGCTTTACAGGAACATCTTCCCATTTGTTTTGCTTTTTCTAATTTTATTTGACTGGGTAACCCTGAGAAAGATTAGAGTTAAAATGAATAATAGCAAAAAACTTGCTAAGCAAGTTAAGAAAGTTAAACTTAACAATTCGAAAACGATTGACTTTTTTACTTCCACTATTTTACCTTTAGCTTTTCTTACCCTTAACTCTTGGCGCGGTTATATTTCTATCGCTATTGTTATTATTGCCCTTGGAGTATTTTTTATAAAATCAAATAGAATATATTCGAATCCGACTTTATTAATAATCGGCTTAAATACATATGATATCCAGCTCATTGATGATACGGAAATTATTGCATTATCGTTTGATATTCTAGAAAAGGACATAAAAATTGCAAGTACCGAAATTGCAAAGGGATACTATTTTGTTAAAAGAAAGGGATAGTTATGGATTTTCAAGAACTTAAAACGCATGTGGAGAAAGCAACACAAGCTGACAACAGTCTTGAATTATTTTTGTTAATGAAGAAGGAACAAAAAGGTGAGAGAACGTATTATGTAGCCAGCGCAAATATTGATGATGATTGCATGGAGGATATATTCTCTCTTTACAGCGATTTTCTAAAAAATGCAGTTGTTGACACTGATGAAAATAGAATCATCCCCCTGTCTAGCGCGGATGAGAGAGCAAATGTTATTTATGAGTACGATTTAGAGACCGTTCCACCAGAATTAGCTTCCGCACTAGAAAGCGAACTTGATAATGTAGAAATGCTTCAGCTTAATGATGACACTTTGACAAATTTGGTAGGGTTCATTGCTAAAATCGGTGATGATCAACAGAATATTCGTATCTTTAAACGGCACTATGCAATCAATCTTATCAAAAGTAAACAAGGATATCTTGCAAGAAAAGAAAATCAATTAGAGAGCTTTGAAGGCGAGTTGTTAAGAATAAACGGTACTGTCGATTTTATAAGAGTTAAGGATTGTATATTCATACTATCATTAAAAGAGCTGGAAAAATTCGGAAAGTTCCATGATATAATAAAAAGAGAAGCACGAAAGGGAATTCGAGCAATAAACAGAATTGAACTTCTAGAATCATCTGAGCCACTAGAAGATGAACTAGATAATACGAGTTTTGCAAGAAAACTTACTAGGATAAAAGACAGTATTGTTCTGAGACAAAGCACTCAAACCATAATTGCATTTGCTAGGAGCAAGTATCCAAATATACAGTTTAACGAAGATGAGACGAAGCTCCGTATTGCTACAAAAAAATCAAAAAATGAACTGATAAAACTATTAAGTGATGCTAGATTGAAGTCTGAACTTACAAATGAAGAATACGATGCTTTAGCAAAAGATAGAGTTGAAGAGTAAAATGGGGTCTAATCAGTGAGCCAGAACTTTAATGAAAATGCATTTGAAAAAGCCATTATCGAACTTTTCACCGACCGTCTAGGCGATGCCTCCGCCCCAGAGGGTTGAGCGTCCTCATCACTTCATCATCTTATAACCCTAGATTGTTTTCCTAAAAACCACCAAAAGAATGGTATAATAACGCAGAAGATATTAAAGCATTGAGAGGATACCATGATACAGAGCATTGTCATTCCGATTGCGGTGATTATATTAATCATTGTGGCAACCATTATTTATTTTGGGCATCAAAAAAGGAGACGCGAAGAAGCGGTACTGGGCGCATTTGGTGAGGTTCCGTCGCCAGATGCGATTCGCATGATGGAAATCACCAGCTATCACCAATATAAAAAAGATCAAAAAGCTGCTGAAAAGCTTTATTTGGACGATATCACTTGGCGGGACTTAAAAATGGATGATGTCTTTAAGCGCATTTGTGTCTGCCAAACCAAGACGGGGCAGGAGTATCTATTCCATAAGCTCCATGATGTCAGCGAAAATACCCAGCTTGCTGAATGGATGAATTACTTAAGCGCCAACGATGATAAGCGAGAGGCTTTGCAAAAAAAGCTGTGGCGCATCGGACAAAGCCAAGCCAGTTTGGCGGATTATCATTTTCAAAAAAAAGACAAAGACCTTCCCTTTCCGGCGATACTCTATCTAATTTTAACCGGGACAATGATTGCTTTGATTTTTAGCGCTGTGGTGCGTGTGTTTGTTTTTCAGCAGGGAGCTATTTTCTTGGCTATCGGTGCATTCTGCCTTGGACTTATCAATATTTTTGTATACTACAAAACAAAAACAGCATTGGAGTATGAACTTGAACGCCTGAGTTACTTTGGTAGTACACTATATGGCTGTAAAAAGATATTGGATAAGCCTTACGATGAAATGCAAAAGCAGATGGATAGCTTAAAAAGCGCATGTTTGGTGTTTCAACGCATCAAAGGCAAACTATCCAGAAGAAGCAAGCAAATGTTGGCCGAGCTTTCGTTCCTTCAAGAATATATAAACATGATATTTTTCATTGATATTCATCGATACCGAAAAGCGGTTAATTATATCGTGAGCAATAGAGCACCTTTTAGAAAGATTTACGAGACGATTGGATGCATTGATACGGCCGTTTCTGTGCTGTCATATCAAAAGAGCCTTAGTTATTTTTGCAAACCGAATATTATCGATGAAAACGTCATTGATTTTAAAGAGGTATACCATCCGTTGATTACATCGCCGGTTTCAAACAGCGGACGGATTGAACAAAATGCGTTGATCACAGGGGTGAA
This sequence comes from Eubacteriales bacterium, assembly GCA_040883365.1. Taxonomy (GTDB): domain Bacteria; phylum Bacillota; class Clostridia; order Christensenellales; family CALMFG01; genus CALMFG01. Next base: position 264 of record JBFLKV010000182.1, on the reverse strand, counting down.
TGCCTCTGGAAAGACCACGTTTATTAAGACTATAGCGATCAACAATATCTTGGCTTTGGCGCTTGATACTTGCTTGGCCAAGGCCTATGCATTAAAACGCCTCAATGTGTTAACCTCTATGGCGATCGCTGATAGTATTCTGGATGGTGACAGCTATTATATCGCTGAAATCAAATCGTTAAAGCGCATTTTAGATATCGTCGAAAAACAGTCATGCGTATGTTTTGTCGATGAAATCTTGCGCGGGACAAACACAGCAGAAAG
>JBFLKV010000181.1:0-3310 GCA_040883365.1 Eubacteriales bacterium | reverse complement strand
CGCTGTGAGTTTGGCGTATAGCAGGTGATAAAATAGTGCGTATCAAACTCCAGCGTAATCACCCGTCCTTCATTATCATGCTCAGGCACGCCGATGCCGTAGGTCACACCAACGGGCTCGGTCTTGGTGAACACCGCTGTGCCCGAATAGCCTTTCTTTTCTGCGGCGTTCCAGTACTGAAAATACCCGGGGGTATCGATCTGCACCTGCCCCACCTGGCACTTGGTTTCCTGCAAAGCCAAAATATCAAATCCCGTATTTTCAAAAAAATCCATAAAGTCTTTTTTTAGTGCCGCTCGTATGCCGTTTACGTTCCAAGATATATATTTCATTTTATTCTTTCCTTTCAGTTCTGCTTTACGCCACGCCCGACATGGCTTCAATGATTTTCAGCTGTAAGTATAAAACCTCATTTACAGGTGTCGGTATGCCATATTCTTTGCCAAGCGCAATCAATTGCCCTGCCAGCATATCCGCTTCGGTTTTTCTTCCGGCGGATACATCCTGCATCATCGAGGTCATCCCTTCGGGTGCCAGTTTATCTATAACCTCAAATACGCCGGGTATCATCGCATCATTCAGCGCAATGCCCTTGGCCTTAGCCACCAATACCGCTTCGTGCATCGCCTTGGATGCCAGCTGTCTGATGTCCGCATTCGTGTGAAACACACCATATGTCGCGCCCATCACGGCCGACACTTGGTTCATGCCGATATTGAGCATGTACTTCCACCATTGTTCTTTTAAAATATCTTCTTCTATTTGATAATCCATACCAATCGCCGAGAAAAGTGCCGCGATATCATCCAATCTCTGCGTTTTACTTTTGTCTGCCTCCCCGAAGTGGATGACCCCAGAGGAAGCATAAACCGTGCTGTTGCCCGTCTTTGTCGAATCGGTCTTGACGATAAAGGCCGGAATCATTTTCTCACGCCCCACCACATCGCCGATAATCGCCTCACTGTCTGTGCCGTTTAATAGCGACATCACCAAGGTATGCTGACCGACTATTTTTTGAAAGCCCGCAATGGCTTCTTTCAGCGCATAGTGCTTGGTCGCCACAATCAGAAAGTCCGGCGGCGTTGTCACCTCTTCTTTTGTCACATAGTTAAACACATACGGTTTACCGTTGATAATAAAGTTATCCTTTGTATAACGCGCTTTTCGCTCCGCATCGCATAGGATGTCCACCGTATATCCCGCATCGGCCAGTTTGCCTGCCACAATGGCACCCACGGCCCCCACACCTAATATCATTATATTGTTTAATTTCGTCATTTTTTATCGTTGCTCTTTTTTATATATTTTACTTTTATAATTATAGCCTATAAGCACAAAGACCGCAAAGCATTGCGGTCAAGGTTTCGTTATCATTTATTGCCATAAATCGTAGCTTTCTTTTTTGGTGATGGCGGTAATCATCGCTTCTTTCGCCTTGGGATTGTTTTTCAAGATGCTTTTCACCAGCTCGCTCGCTTCTTTGCGCTTGGTTTCTCCATCCACCCGGCAGCCGGAAGCCACCACCGGCAGATTATATTTTTTCACCGCCGATTTAATCTCCTTTTCGTCCAGATAAATCATCGGGCGAATCTGGGTCAAGTCAATGCGGCTCATATAGGTTTTTGGCTTCAGTGCAAACAGCCGCCCTTCGTACACAAAGCTCATCAAAAAGGTCTCCAAAAGATCGTCCCTGTGATGCCCCAAAGCCACCTTGGTGGCCCCGCGCTTTTTGGCTTCCTCCATCAACGCGCCTTTGCGCATTTTGGCACACAGCGAACAAGGGCTTTTTTCCTTTCGCACATCAAAGACAATTTCGGCAATATCGGTCTTCACCACATACAGCGGTACATTCTGCTTTTCTGCCATCGCTTTTACGGGCGCGATGTCAAACTCGGGGTTGCCCAAATCCACGCACACGCCAAAAAAAGTGAAAGGGACGGGGGAATAGTGCTGGTAAGCCGAAAGTGCATAAAAAAGCGCAACGCTGTCCTTGCCGCCGGAAACCCCAACCGCAACCACATCGTTCTCCTCGATGAGACCGAAAGCATCACACGCTTTTCGAATGCCGCCTAAAACCTTTTTCACTGATCCACCTCGTCTGTTCATGATTTATTTAATCATTATAACAAATTGTGTATTGCGAACAAAGTAAATCTTGGTTAGAATAGTCTTGAGTGAAAAATTGGAAAGCGAGAACTATGACTTTATCTTCCCTTTGGCCTTATATCGTTTCGTTTGTTATTTCGATGGTGCCCGTAATCGAGCTTCGGGGTGCCATCCCTATTGCGATGGCGCTTGATGCCACGCCCGAACCGCAATTGATTCCGGTTTTTATCGTGGCTGTTTTTGGCGCATTTTTACCCAGCGCATTTATTATCTTGGGCATAAGAAAACTAGTCCATTATTTAGAGAAAAGTGAATATAAGATTTTTCAACGCTATGGCGCGTGGCTGCGTAAAAAAGGTGAACGTGGCAGCTCTAAGATCAATAAGTCTGACCAGAGCGCAACAATCGCGGCTCTAAGAGCTTCGAAGCGCGAACGTGACCACCGAAAAGCCGACCGCATTGAACAGCAAGCTCAAAATGAGCGCGGCCGATTCGGTGTATGGTCGTTTATCGCACTTTTGGTTTTTGTTATGATTCCTCTGCCCGGCACCGGCGTTTGGACCGGTTCGATGGCCGCTGGCATGTTGGACTTACGGCTTAAGCAAGCTCTGCCGGCGATATTTATAGGCAACTTAATCGCGGGCATCATCATCACATTTCTCACGCATGGTGTCATCAATATCCCACATATTTTTAATTAGAGGATTAAAATAAAAACGCCTATGATAGGCGTTTTTTTATATTCTTTCTTTATCAATCGGCCCGCATTCGGCGATGGCCACATCCGCATAAGCGAAGAACAATTTGTCACTGATGGGGTGGTCATCTCCGATAACGACGTCATCCACTTTCGTCACCGGCAACACCAGCTTGGTGCAAGAGGTGATAAACACTTCATCCGCATCATAAAAATCCTGCAATGATGAGTGCTGCTCCACAACCTTTACCCCCACACTGGGTGCGATTTCGTCAATCAAGCGTGTCCTTGAGATACCTCGCAAAATTAACGGGCTGAGTGGCTCGGTATAGACCACGCCGTCTTTCACTCGCCAAGCATTGCTGGCCGTGCATTCCGCAGCGTTGCCGTCCCGTACCAAAAGCGCCTCAATGCATCCCGCCTGCTTGGCTTTTTTGGCCGCCAAAATGTTGGGCAAAAGATTGATGGTCTTGATGTCGCACCGCCGCCAGCGGTCGTCCGGCAAGG
>JBFLKV010000180.1:0-4282 GCA_040883365.1 Eubacteriales bacterium | reverse complement strand
GCGTCTCGGCCTCATCGTCGCTTAAGGCAGAGAACTGGATGCCAATACCCGGACGGACAACCGTGCCGGTATCCATCAGCTGATGGGCCACATCGATGGCGCGATTGATAGGGATTGCAAAGCCGATACCTTCGGATGAAATCGCAATCCCGCGTTCGTCATAACCAGCCAATGTGGATTTAAGCGCATTGATGCCGATGACTTCTCCGTTGATATTCAGCAAAGGCCCGCCGCTGTTGCCGGGGTTGATCGCGGCATCCGTCTGTAAATAGGCGTTGCTCTGTACTCTGCGATTGACGGCACTGATGTAGCCGACCGTGACCGAACCGCTTAAGTCCTCGCCCAAGGGGTTACCAATCGCAATCGCCATTTCGCCGACCTGTACCTTATCCGAATCGCCGATGGGGATCATGGATAAATCGGGTGCGTTGATCTTAAGAACAGCAATATCATTAAAGCTGTCACTGCCGATGGTTTCGGCGGGGTATTCGGTGCCGTCGCTCATCATAATGGAAAGCTCGGTGGCGTCTTTGACTACGTGATGATTGGTTAGAATATACCCATCCGAATCGAAGATAAATCCTGAGCCAAAGGCAATTTCCTCGGATTGGGTTTCCTGTCCCGATTCAGAATCACTCGTCATGCTGGATGCTACGTTGTTTGTCATGATGGTGGCCTTAACACTGACGACGCTTTTGCTGTAAGCCGCTGCGATGTCAACTACTGGGTTTTCGTAGACGCTTAGCACGATGGGTTCATCCGATCCGTTCTCTGCTCCGTCCCAAGAAATCGCATCAGCGCTCGCTGTGGGCGAGGCCATAAGTGCTTGGGGTTTTGTGCTATTGTCCGGGCTTAATACATAAACGCCAAGGACAAGCCCTAGCAATAAAAACATGATAGCGAGACTTAATAGCGCAATCACCCAAGCCCCTCTGCTTGTTTTTGGTTTTCTTTTATCTGCTTCAAATATATCGTCCATTTCGTTCTCCTTGTAATAGATGCTTTTCAGTATGTATATGAAAATAGTTTTTTGTATTAGTATAAGATAATTTTAGTGATTAAAATAAACAACGTCAATCGAATTAGTTTTATTTCACACTAATTTAATCGCGCATTCATAGTTTTTTAAGCTATGAGAATTTTTATTTGATGAGATATGAGCAAACTGTTAAGAGTGGTTGTATTGGGTTTTTTAGATATAGCCGTGATTGATGAATCCGCGATATCTTTTAGAAGTGCGTGTAAGCCGAAGTTAGAGGATAACCCGCCACGCCTCCAGTTTTTTTTCAAAAGAGACGGCATGGGCGGGACTGGTTGAAGGCAAATAAGTATATGTATGTATCGGGTTAAAGCCCATTTCTTTTTTAAATACGTCATACGCTTTTTTGCCGTTGAAAAAAACGCGCGTTATGGAAGGATAGGCTATAAACAGAGACTTAAAATCATTCGGCTCTAAGTCTTTTATGCGGCTGTCCAAAGAGCCTTCTCGCTGGCAGGAGCTGATCACATCCCAAAGTGCAATATGATGGGATAGCAAAAAGTGTTGCTTTTCAGCATAATCATCGGTCAAGGGTGATTCGTATAAAGAAAAGAGAATGCGCCAAAAGGCATTCTGAGGGAAAGCATAGTATTCTTCTTTTTGTAAAGAAGTCTCGCTTGGCATAGAACCGAGTATCAGACGGGTGCAGGATGTGCTGATGATGGGTTCTAGGGAATGAATTTTTTTTGTGTTTTCAGACATCGCTATTAGTCCGGATACTGATTGATAAATAGGTCAATGAATTCCTCCTCGCGGTGCCGAACCGACAGATCAAACATCAGCATGATGATAAAATAGGCAAACAGCAGGGTAAAGAAGGGGAGGATATTGAGTGTTTGAATAAAGCCATGGTGTAAAGAATGACGAAGGCAGAAATAGGACATGGCGGTAAAACAGCCAATGATTGTTCCGTTAAGCAGATAATCCAAAGCGGTCCACCTAAAACGCAATTCTATATTAGTCTCGGTCTCGGTTTCGTTTAATCGCCCCTTGATGAGCAGAGAAGCATGATGGGAATAGGATGTGCGCGGTGATATACAAAAACTGTCGTCTTCTAACCTGCCAATATACGGCTTGGTCAATGGTTCATAAGGCTGATTTCTTTTTTTGGGCTCACTAATGCTTGCGTTCAGAATCCGTAATATTTCCCTTTTAGGTTGCTTCATCTTAATAATACTCTTTTTGTATGGTATAAAACGCACCACGCTACCCCCGAATGCTATTTTTTATATTGTCATATAATAGCATTAAATAGATACAAATACCAATATTATCCGTTTTCAATAATTGAATACTTTTATGTAAGTTGATGTTTATATATAAAACATCATCGCAAGAATTAAACATCACTTATGTGAAATATGTTATATTTAATAAACTTGTAAAACATTGAGAAGGAAAAACTGAACAAAGTAAAAGATAAATGCACATTGACCCATGTTTTTATGATTGTTATAATAACCTTAAATTGAAAGACAGATGGAATGTATATGAATAAAAAAATATCGGTTGTGGTTTCAGCATACTTTGAAGAATTGGTGATTGAAACTTGCTATCAGCGCTTAACGGACGCGCTGGAGCGTTTTGATTACGAACTTGTTTTTGTGGACGATGGGTCTAAAGACCATACGCTGGATATTCTAAGAGCGTTGGCGGTGAAAGACACACGTGTTAAGGTGCTCTCTTTTTCCCGTAATTTTGGGCATCAAGCCGCAGTGACCGCAGGGCTTCGCGTGGCTTCGGGAGATGCTGTGGTGATTATCGATGCAGACCTTCAAGACCCGCCCGAGATTATACCGGACATGATTGCGCTTTGGGAAAAAGGCAACGAGGTGGTGTACGCCAAACGAAAAAGGCGCAAGGGGGAATCGCTGTTTAAACGGCTTTCGGCAACGGTGTTCTATCGTTTGCTACGTGTTTTTTCAGACACGCATATCCCTGAGGACACGGGCGATTTTCGCCTGATGGATAGAAAAGTGGTGGAAGCGTTTAATGCCATGGGCGAACATAACCGATTTATTCGGGGTATGGTGGCTTGGCTTGGGTTTAAACAGGTGCCGCTGGAGTATGTACGCGAAAAGCGTCATGCCGGCAAAACAAAATATACGCTAAAGAAGATGATGTCGCTCTCCTATAATGCCATTTTTTCTTTCTCGGTGACACCGATAAAGTTTATCAAAACGTTGGGGCTGATTACACTGGCTTTTGCATTTGGCGTTATCGTGTATGTTTTGGTCTCAAAGAGCACAGGCAACGCGATTCCCGGATGGTCGTCTGTGATGATTGTCACCACGGTCTTGATGGGTGTACAGCTGTTTTCCATGGGTATTTTGGGGGAGTATATCGCCAGAACCTATGAGGAAGCGAGAAAGCGCCCGATCTATCTGATCGATGAAAAAATCAATTTTGAGGAAAACGAATAGATGAAAGAATATTCGACCAAAATGAATACGGCCGTTAAAACGATATGCATCATCCTCAGTACCGCGATGCTAATCTCTATCCTGCCCGCTTTTGCGCTGACCCAACTGACTTTTCCTGCGCCGGGAGACGATTATTTTTGGGTGACGGGGCTGGCAGAAGGGCTATCAGAAAATGGCGCTATCGCATATGTAACCGAACCAATTCGCTATGCTGCGAGCCGATATATGGATTGGCAGGGCAGTTTTTTTTCGGTTTGGCTGTTTTGTTTAAACCCGATGGTGTTCTCTATTGCAGGCTATCGGCTGGCCATGCTTTTCTTCCACCTGCTTTTTGTGTTTGCTGTCTTTTTTTTCAGCTTTACGTTTATCCATCGGCATTATCGCCAAAAAAAATATATAGCGTTTACACTAGGCAGTGTTTTGCTGTTTTCTTTCTATCATTGTCTGCCTTTTACCAATCTGTATGAAACGTGCTTTTGGTATACAGGGGCCGTGTACTATTTTCTAACGCTGTCCGAGCTTCTAATCTATATGGCGTTGCTGTATCGGCTCAATGCACGCGTTTCGGAGGAAAAAAAGGCCGGTGGATTGATGGCATTGCTGATTATAGGTTCTCTTTTTTTGGGGTCCAACAATCTTGCGGCCTCGGTGAGTGCGTGGTCGGGGATGACATTGTTTTTGGGATTGGCGTTGCTAAAAAAACATCCCCTTCGCGGGAAACTTGCTATACTTTATGCCGTGATGAGTGTTGCACTGCTTTCAAACGCGCTTGCACCCGGTTATATGGTGCGGTATCAGGATGCGATTCATCAGGGTGTCT
>JBFLKV010000179.1:0-3356 GCA_040883365.1 Eubacteriales bacterium | reverse complement strand
TTCTTAATCCTAGCCGCTCAATAATCGCCCTGTATCTTTCGATATCCTTGGACTTTAGATAATTAAGCAAGCCTCTTCTTTTACCAACCATCTTTAGTAGTCCGCGTCTGGAGTGATGATCCTTTTTGTTGGTCTGCAGATGTTCGTTTAGGTGGTTGATACGTTCGGTCAAAAGCGCAATCTGTACTTCCGGAGAGCCAGTGTCGCCCTCATGTAGCGCATAATCACCGATAATTCCGGTCTTTTTTTCTTTTTCCATTTTTGTTTCCTCCATATTTTTTTAAGCCCCGCAAACAACGTATATCGTCGGAGTTTCGATAAACATCGTAGGCGGTTATAATCCCAAAAGTAATACTATCATACGAAAACATAGATGTAAACCATTATTTGATGTCTAATCGTGCGTATAATAGACTATCTGTATCTTTCTAAAAACGTTAAAAATATCACTGACATTAGCATTCATGGTATTAAACGCACCCGCTTGCGCGATATAGGGTCCCTTAGAAGAACGATACACAGAACCCGTGGGTTGCGGACGCACCAACACGATATGACCCGATGGATAATGCGCACACACGTCGTTTTCATCCACCGCAGCATTTGGATTCCTCCAAACACCAATGGTCATATAGCCTTCATTTGCCCGTTCTTGCGCCTCTTTGGCCGTCACGACCTTCCAGCCATACTCCAATCCCCTAACCTCTAAAAAGCAGGCATAAACGTTTGACGAAGCTGTATAATAGTATGCATCCTCATCTGCTAACATGAGGTCTTTGGTCAAATAATGCGGCAGATGAACATCCATCGCATTGGCGACGTCCCATGCATAGATGTTGCAAAAAGTTTTTCCACTTTGCGGCTGATACCGAAGGGCGGTTTCTACGCGAAATTCAGCTAAAACATTATAATAGTTAATCGCGCTTCTCTCGTCTTTGGTATTGGTGATGGGTGCATCCAGCGGCTGTGTAAAATCCTCCAAAACCCATGACGGGTTCTCATCAGTTGTCGGTGCCACAAAAATTTCTTTTGGTGGTTCATATAGCCAGATATAGTAGCCTAAACCTAACAATGCGATAAGCAGAACAATGCCTATCCCAGTCAGCCAAGCGCGACGTTCTTTTTTATTGTAATCGTACTCGTACGGTTTTCTCATTTGTAGATTATATTAAAACTATGCGATAAAGACAACAAAAAAGCACCCGTTTTTACGAATGCTTAATATTGTTTATATTTTTTATTTGTTGACGCGCTCCATATATTCACCCGAACGGGTATCAACACGGATGACTTCACCTGTGGAGATAAACAGCGGAACCATGATTTTGGCACCGGTTTCTAGGATAGCTGGCTTATTGCCGGCTGTGGCCGTGTCGCCTTTAAATCCAGGCTCGGTATCGACGATTTCCAATTCCACAAAGTTTGGCGGTTCAACCACAAAGGCTTGTCCTTTAAAGAATTTGATGGACACATTCATGTTTTCTTTGATATAAGGCAATGCCTCTGCCACCAAGTCCTGTGCCAGTGGAATCTGCTCAAATGTATCGTTATCCATAAAGTAGTATAGTTCGCCATCACTATAAAGATATTGCATATCCTTTTTCTCAACATGCGCTTTTGGGAACTTCTCAGTCGGGTTATATGTTTTTTCAAGAACACTCCCTGTCATTACGTTTTTGATCTTGGTGCGAACAAAAGCAGCGCCTTTGCCAGGTTTTACGTGCTGAAAATCAACGATGACCCAAACTGCGCCGTCTATCTCTATCGTCAATCCTTTTTTAAAATCTCCTGCAGTTACCATGAATGTTTAACTCCTTAAAAATATTTTTAAGCTATATAATTTTTAAATCCCTGTCAATTTGATTAAAGCTTTTACCACCGTTTTCGGTGACGAAGCACATATCCTCTATACGCACGCCAAACTGATTTTTTAGATAAATACCCGGCTCAATGGTAATCACCATGCCCGGTTCTAATACAGTCGTCATGCCTTGGCCAACGCCTGGGAACTCGTGGATATCCAAGCCCACGCCATGCCCCAAACTGTGTCCGAAATTCTTGCCATACCCTGCCTCGCTGATGATATCTCGCGCTACAGCATCCAACTCCTCGCAGGTGATGCCGGGTTTGATGGCATTAAACGCTTCGGCTTGCGCAAATTTGACTATATCATATACTTTTTTCTCTTCCTTGGCAAGCCCGCCGATGCCGACGGTTCGCGTGCAATCGGTGCAGTATTTACCCAGTTTGCAACCAAAATCGATCGTTAAAAAGTCGCCGTTCTGAAGCTTTCTGTCGGTGATTGGTGCATGTGGCAGCGAAGAATTTTCGCCTGATGCGATGATGGGCGTAAACGAGAGGCCACATCCTTGTTTGTTGAATAGATAGGTCAGTTCTGCGTTGATATCCACTTCACTGATACCGGGTTTGATAAGAGTTAGCAATTCCAGAAAAACATCATCGCTGATTTTTGCCGCTTTGGCCATCAGCTTAATTTCAAACGAAGATTTAATCGAACGTAAAATCGCAATATCATCCGAAACGTCAAAATAATTCTCAGCGGATAACGTATTTTGGCAGTTTTCAAAGTACGACAGCGTCATCGCTTTCTTTTCAATACCCAGTTTCTTTGCGCTGTTTAACTTAAGCTTCGAATCAATTTCGCCCATGCGATCAACCGCTTTGGTTTCAAGCACCTCACAGCCGCTGGTTTCTTTCTCGGCTTGTTCAGTATAACGAAAATCGGTGAATAAATATGTATTGTTGTTTGTTACCAAAACTTCGGTTGAATCACCTGTAAACCCAGAATAATAAAACACGTTTTCATCCGAAATCAGCAAGACCGCATTGATTTTCTTTTCTTCCATTTTCTTTTTTAGTTTTTCAATTCTTGATAAAATTTCATTTTTCATTGTCATATATCCTTTTCATTGTACAAGCATCTTCGGCCATGGTTCCTTTTGATTCACAGATAAATGTAGGGGTTAGCCCTCGCGCTTTAACCAGCTTTGCCAACGGCGTAAAATCCGGCCCATACCCGATATCTTCAAACGTGCGATGCCGCTTTTCTCCCGCATCGGTATACTCAATATGGCTAAAATGGCTGTGAAAGTTCTGATACTTCTCGGGCGCAAGGCCTTCCTTCATCGCATCCAAAACAGCCCGATAGTCCTCTATGTTGTTGATCGCACCCCGCCCCCTAGCATGCAAATGACCAAAATCGATGGTCGGATAGATCATCGCATCCAGCTCACAAAGTGCAATAATCTCTTCCAAAGTGCCACTCTGGCGTTTTTTACCCAGCGTTTCGGGACAAAGCCGCATATCAGATAAATCTGAATCCTTAAATATGTCCA
>JBFLKV010000178.1:0-12704 GCA_040883365.1 Eubacteriales bacterium | reverse complement strand
CGGCGCCTCTAATTTAAACAATCTGGTTTCCGGACTTTCGGCCGATTTTAAAAGCTCTGGAATAATCAATGTGCTGATTGTTGCCTCCATTACCTTTGTTGCCTACGAGGGCTTTCAGCTGGTGATTAATGCTGTGGAGGAGATGAAGAATCCGGATAGAAATATACCGAGAGCCATCTACATGGCCATCTTTCTGGCCATTGTTATTTATGTCGTCATATCGCTGGGCGCTATCCTTGCTATTCCGACACAAGATATCATCAAAAACAAGGAGTTTGCATTGGCAGCCGGTGCTGGAAAAGTCTTAGGGAGTTTTGGATCCAGCATTGTAATCCTCGGCGCGATACTCGCGACAAGCAGTGCAATCAGCGGCACGCTCTTTGGTGCCTCACGGCAAATCCATGCGGTATCGCAGGACGGCTATTTCCCGAAAGTGTTCTCAAAGTTAGATCGAAAAATCCCCGTGCGAGCCATATTGCTGATGCTCGTGGTATCCAGTCTGCTGATTCTGGTGGGCGGTTTAAAACTGATTCTTGAATTTGGCAGCATCACCTTTTTATTAACGTCGCTGATTATTGCAGTAACAAATTTTAAACTGCGTAAAGAAACAAAATCAGCGAATTGGTTTACGCTTTTTGTTATTATCGTGCTGACTATTGGGGCTGCATTGATTCTTTACTATGAGTTTAAATATAATCTCAAGCAAATGCTGTTTATTCTTTCGCTTTATGGGGTGCTAACCATTTTCGCCAGCATTTACGCGATAAGAAAAAAGAAAAGTTCTGTTGCAAAGGACCATTTAGGATAAAGAATATGCTGAACCTGTCCTGCGCAAAGGCGTTTTTAAGTCTAGACTACCAAAAAGGAAATTTGTACGAGCATCCACTATTAAGCACTTTTTATTCGACTGACGCTACTCGTTTTTTTAAGAACGTTTAGTATAGAATCCAAAAACCCACAAAAAAAGGCACGTTTCAGTGCCTTTTTTATGTTTCGGATTCGTAAAGTTCTAGGCGTTTTTAAGCCCATGATATAACGGATGAGGTTAAAGCAATAAAAGGTATATTCTACACCTCTTCCGTTATGCGATTAATCAACTATGACACAAACTGTGCTTCCAGTGTTGTCTATTTAATCTATATCAATTATCGTTGTCGGAGTCGCTCTGGTCACAAATATCATCCCATCATAAAGCTCTGCTGGCGGTTGGAATATCCGATAGCTTGGCGGTAAAAGACGCATATACCAAGCATACCCTTCTCCAAGAGTGCCCATATATGTGTACTGTGAGATTACCTCCGCCAATTCTGGGCTTTCAGAAGCTTTTGCAAAGTCCACCCAGCAGATATCAAAGCCTGCTGTTTTTGCTGCCTTGGCCAACGGGTCGTGGGAGTAAAAAACATAATTTTTTCGCTTGCCTGAGGATAGATTGGGCATATTGCAACGCGTTTTATAAAAATCCGTGCCGATGACATAGTAGCCCTCGCCCATTTCCTTTGCCAACAACTTACCCATAGCGTCATAGCTGCCCCATCTGGCTAAATGACCGTTGTGACCTGCAATAAAGATGCGATTGCACCCGGCCACCCGCTCCTGCTCCGCTATCCACAAGGTGTTCTGCGCCATGTATCTGTCCCTAACCAAGTTGTAATCCGCGCTCGTCGCTCCCACATCATCAAGCTCACAATGCTGCAGTAGCACATCCGCGAAGTGTATGGCCTGTGCGGCGTTTTCCTTGTTTTCCAGCTCAGTTTTGATACGAGTGATCATATCTCTTCTGGAAGAGAGGTCATATTCGCTGCTCCAGCTTTCCCCGTCCATAAGCATTTCTAACTCCCCAGTGTCCACGCCTAAGTCCTTGCAGGCTTCTAACAGGAAATTAAATGTATAACCGTATCTTTGCATATCAAAGCCATAGAAGCGTAAATCTTCGCCTTCCGCTGCGCTGTCATTATATTCCCGCATAAACGAAATAAGCGCTTCCATCTCCTCTGTTCGATATATTGCAAAACCGATAGCCGCGGCTGCCTCCTGGGCTGTTCCCTCTCCGCCGTGTATGTAGCGGTTTACCTGCTCACAGCCACCGTAGTCACCCTCTAGCGCAAAAGCTCGCACCCCATAATTCTCCACCATAAGTTTGAACACATCCAGCTTAAGCTGTTGGAATTCCACATTCCCATGGGTCGCCTCACCCAACGCGATTATTTTGGCGTTCTCAGGTATGGAGATGTCCTGCACCGTTCCCGTATAAGCAGCAAACTCATCCGGGTTCGCGCTCTCCCCTGTACTAAAGCCGCCAAAGCGCATAAATATTAGCGCCGCCACCGCCAGTATCACAAACAAGCTCAGCACGATGCGCCACGCTATAGATCTTTTTTTTCGTTCTTTTTTCATATAATTATCCTCCTGTTGATATGTTGCCCCTATGGTAATAGCCATTTTAAGATTTGATAATCAAACACCTGTTTATTCAAAAGTCTTATCCAGCCAGCTGGTTTAGTTAGCACTACCCCCACCATTGCGAGATAAAATTGAATATAATCCGCTTCATTATGGCTCTTTCCCAAATAACGTCATCCCTTCGGATACGATTATTGTAACATAATCTAAGACTGTTTCGAACATAAATCCGAAATAATTCTGATTCTTAAGACGAAAAAAAGACAACTCATGGCTTCACTTTAATTAAGAAAAAGTGCTTTTCTACTATGTAAAATATGGTAGAATAGTATCAATTGTTGTGTAAGCGAAAACAAGTTTTTAAAAAAGCGGGAGGATAGGGATTATGAAATTTGTTCAAGGTTTAAAGAAAGGGATCAACCTCGGGGGATGGCTTTCTCAGTGTGTTCATACCAAAGCGCATTATGACAGTTTCATTCTGGAAGAAGACATCCAGAAAATAAGCGCATGGGGGCTAGACCATGTCAGGGTTCCGATCGATTGCGAAGCAATTGAAACGAACGATGGCGAATTCAAGGAAGATGGTTTCGGGTATATCGACGCCTGTATTGCGTGGTGCAAAAAATATGGTCTTCGGATGATTTTGGATATTCACAAAACAGCCGGATATACCTTTAATAATGCCTTTGGCGAGGAAAACAGTCTTTTCAACAGCGAAGAACTGCAAAAAAGATTTATCAATCTTTGGGATGAAATTGCTCAGCGATATGGCAAAGAAAAAGATACCGTGGTATTTGAACTGCTTAATGAAATTGTTGAAGACGAATACAGTGAGCCTTGGAACATTTTATCGAAAAAAACAATCGAAGTGATTCGAAAACATGCACCCGAAACGCAAATCATCATCGGCGGCGTTGAATGGAATAGCGCATACGCTGTTACGCTTCTGGACGAACCCTACGATGAAAACATCATCTATACCTTCCATTTCTATGAACCCTTTGCATTTACGCATCAAAATGCCGGTTGGGTTCCGGAAATCAAGGGCTTTCATATCGAATACCCTTCCACCGTGCAAGCCTATAAAGACGCAGCAGAAACGATTGGTGAAAAAGCGGCGTTTATTTTTAGGACTGACGTAACCGATATTGGCGTACCCATGCTGGAACAACTGGTTCTTAAAGCGATCGATTTTGCCGAAGCACGAGGCGTTGCGCTTTATTGCGGCGAATATGGCGTTATCGATCAAGCGCCGACGGAAGGTACCCTGCGGTGGTACCAAGACATCCATCAATTATTTGAAAAACATCATATTGGTCGTGCGGCTTGGTCCTATAAGGAAATGGATTTTGGTATTGTCGATGCACACTATAAGCCGGTATTTGATGGCATCCTTGCCTCGCTATAATAAAGCGGCATTAAAACAAAAATATGGCCGATGGGAAGTGTATCCCAGTTGCCGGGGCGAAAAACACAGCCTTTCCCACGTGTCCTGTAGGTTTTTTTAAGCACCACACAGCAAAGCCACCCATCGGGTGGTTTTTTGCTACATTGCGTTCATTGTGGTCAGATTAAAATAGCCAATCATGATTGCAAATGATATAATACGAAAGATAAATTTTATAAAAGAAAACGAACGAATCATCACACGTTTGTTGCAGCGCCAAGAATATCCAACACAGAATCAGAAGAAAGTATAACTCGGAAAAAACAATATCCGATAGCGGCATAGATAAAGCACAATGAGAGGATGGTGAACCGTTACCAATTAAGAACCTATTTGATTTCTTTATTGGTACAACCAGTATGACAAAAACAACACAATTCAAAGAAAAGTATGGACCGTATGCCCTGATTGCAGGCGGATCGGAAGGCCTTGGCTTTGCCTTTGCCGAGGCTGTCGCGAAGCGTGGCCTGAACTTGGTCTTAATCGCGCGCCAAGAAAAGCGTTTAATGGCGGCGGCTGAAAGATTGCAAGAGACATACGAAGTTGGTGTTATTCCAATCGCCGCGGATATGGCGGAGTTTGAAAACGTAAAAAAAGCGATTGATGCGCTTTCTGTCTCGATTGGCCTTCTTGTCTATAATGCGGCATATGCGCCCATCGGGTATTTTGAAGATTTAAGCGATGAGCAATTGGCGCTTGCTGCTGAGGTTAATGTAAAAACGCCATTACGGCTCGCCAAACATTTGTCTAAGTCCATGATCGATAAGAAACGCGGCGGCATTTTGCTGATGTCCTCACTTTCCGGTGGACAAGGCAGTGCAAAGATCGCGACATATGCAGCAACCAAATCATTTAATGCAATTCTGGCCGAAGGTCTTTGGAAAGAACTAAAGCCGCACGGTATCGATGTGCTGGCCTGTGTCGCCGGAGCCATTCTCACGCCCGGATATCAAAAAGCCGAGAGCGGCAAACCCGCGCCCGGCGTGATGGCGGCGAATAAAGTGGCTGAGAAAGCCTTAAAGGCCTTGGGACGCGGCCCAATCGTCATCCCCGGAATCGTCAATAAAATCGGTCGATTTGTTCTTACCCGCGTGGTAAGCAGAAAATCGGCGATTAATCTTATATCAAAAAATACAGGAGGGCTCTCATGAAGATTATTTTAGGCTTGATCACACCGCTTTTAGTATATGCAGGTATCACACTTTTGCATATGATCATTCCTGCCAAAAAGGTTAAAGGCTATGTAAAAAACGAAACGACTGGCGA
The DNA here is from genome assembly GCA_040883365.1 of Eubacteriales bacterium. GTDB lineage: Bacteria > Bacillota > Clostridia > Christensenellales > CALMFG01 > CALMFG01. The sequence continues at coordinate 7,591 of JBFLKV010000178.1, read as the reverse complement.
GGTGCTGAATTACCGTATCAACGGTAAGATTGTTTTGATCATCAGTATGGTGATTTGGTTTCTCTTAGGCTATTTCAATCTCGTCCCCTATACTTGGCTATATGAAACACGTTGGCTTGGGCTTATCGGTGCGGTGGTTATCGGACTCATTTTTTCATTATTAATCGTTACCAAATATCCCACCGTTAAAAAGTCTTTCCCCGCTGATTTCTGGTTTGGCAGAGTGAAAAACCTACAGATCAAAGACGGTTATATCGACACAAAGGTTTGGCTATATTTAATCGGCGCAGTCATGCTCCAATTGAATGTGCTCTCCTTTGCTTCCTATCATATTCTTAACGTCGCGAGCATCAATTTTGGCTTTCTGCTTGGATGCGCCATGCTAACATGGTTTTGTTTTGATTACTTGATATTCGAAAAAATCCATCTATGGACATACGATTTTATCGCGGAACGCATTGGGTTTAAGTTGGGGTTCGGCTGCCTTGCGTTTTATCCGTATTTCTACACGGTATCGCTTTGGTTCACCGCCCATCTTCCGGATCCTGGGTTCAGCATGAGGCGTATCATTTTGTTTGCCGCCCTCTTCCTTTTCGGCTGGGTATTTACGCGCGGAGCCAATATGCAAAAATATTTCTTTAAAACCGCACCTAAAAAGGCCTTTTTGTGGATTACCCCTGAGTCCATCAGCGACGGAAACCTCAGCTTGCTAGTTAACGGTTTCTGGGGCGCGAGCCGACATATCAACTATCTTGGCGAGATTATACAAGCCATAGCCATCGCGCTTGCTTCTGGCTATTTTGGCATCTGGATGGTATGGCTATATCCCGCTTACTATATTGGGCTGATGTTTACCCGCCAAGCCGATGACGACGTGATATGCAAAGAAAAATATGGGGATCTTTGGGATGAATATACCGATAAAGTGAAATACAAAATCATTCCCTTTATTTATTGATTCTTCGTGGCTACCTCATTCTTGAGACGCCGTTTATGATGAGTTTGCACGTTTTTTTAGAAGGTCAATTAAGCATGACATAAAGATAAGGTATTATCAGATATCAAGCCAAAAAGAGTCAATCTTTCTTAACTCTTCTTGGCTTTTTTTGATACTTTGCTTAAAAAGCCGGTCGTGTAGTGAAGCGTATGGGTTGGACAAACATCGATACATCGGCCACAGCCCACGCACCGATATGCCTTAAGGGGCATTTTTGCTTGGGCCGCGGCCTTGACATCGATCGTCATGGGGCAGATTGTTGTACATTTACCACACCCGATACATTCGGTCAGCGTGGTATCGATGCGCTGGCCGCCCAGCCTCGCAAGCCCGGAAAGAACCGTTCCCAATGGGCAGTAATAGCAATACCCGCGCCCAATAAAGGCGACCCAAAAAAACATCGCCATTAGCAACTCACCACTTAAGTATATATAAGTTTCTGTTTTGGCCAAAGCACCTTGTACGTTGGCTTTGGTATATCCCAGTAAAGAAAGCACCCAAAACAGAGTAAATATCAGCGCCAACGAAAGAAACATCCAGCGCGCAATCGTTAATGCCCCCAATTGCTTTTTCCCGGGTTTGCGTTTTTTGCCAATCAAAGGAATGGCCGGGTCGAATACCTCGGCCGCAAAACCGTTGAATAAACAAAGCATTGAGCATTGCATTCTTCGTCCGAAAAGTAGTGTCCCGATAAAAATCAACAGCGTAACTATCCCATAAAAAACAAGTACACTGGCGATACCCGCCGACCCCCACATCGGAAAACGGCTGAGATAGAACGCCGAATTAGTGTCGAGCAGTTGGAGGGGTGTCGTCGTCCATGGCAGTGGCATCGTAAAAAAATACCACTCATGGTTTCCGCTAACTAGCGGCAGGGTGATATGAACAATAAGCGCAGCCACCAAAAAGCCAATCAGATTCCTCTGCCTAAGTCGCGTCGGTTGATTCTTTCGCGTGATGCGAATGGTTAAAAAACCTCCAACAAGAATAAATAGCGTCTTAACCCAATTTTCATAGAAGTGCCACAATCCAGTGATAAACTGCGATGCTTTGACATCTGCCTTGGGCGCGTAACCATAGTTTAAACCCGCAATCACAATACACATGACAATATATATCCACAAAATGGCCTTTAGAATCTTTTTCTCAACTTGTACTGATTTCATGAAAGGGCCTTTCTTTATATCGAAATTTTTGGGTATTAACCTAAAACGCATTAAACCTAAGTTCGTTAATGTTCTAAAAAAATCACCTCAACCATAAAGCGCTACACCGATGCGTCGCCCTTCAACTTGGCTCTTCGTTTGCGATACTCAATAATTGGTGCATCCCCTTGAATCAGGTGCTCCCCCATTTTAAGCTCGCTTTTTTTGGGTATTTGCGTCAGCACCACATGGCGGTCTTGATGGAGAATATATCGGTTGCTAATGGTGCTAAGCGCATTGACCATCTGCTTTAGGACCGGGATCGTCATAAATCTTTGATAGAACCTTAAGTAGATGTGTGTGTTGTTTTGATCGATGGGCGCAAATACAGCAACAATCCTGATATCATCACTGATGATGTTCTGCCAAAGGTTCGGCATTTGAAATTGAAGACGGAACAGATCTTGATAGTTTTCAATCTCATCGGGTTTCTTTGGCGTAACATCCCCGCTATCAACCGTATTATCAACATAGAAAGTCATAAGATTTTCTTCCCATTTGACAACCGGTCCGTTAACCAGTGTTTTGTTACCCCGCCCGATTGAATTGGTATGCACAAACGGCAGATGGACCACATCCAACTGGTTCTCTATGGCGCGCGTGTAGTGAACAGGCCAAGTTTCTGAGAATCCGCCATAAGAAAACCTGGATTTTAAATGCTCAAAAAAAGGGATTTCGGGCAAATCGTCGCGGTACTCCCCGTACCATATCCATATGAATCCATACTTTTCCTTGGCTTTGTATGCATGCACGCGGTATGTGTCCGGCACATTTGCCCGTTTACCGTTGGCGGGTATCTGGGTTACTTTTCCGCTGGTATCGTACCTAAAGCCGTGAAAAGGACAAGCGACCGTATCATGCACCAGCTTACCCTTGCTTAAAGATGCCCCTCGGTGACAGCACTGGTCAAAAATGCAATTGACTTGCCCATCCGGACTTCTCCAAAGCACCAGCTTTTCATCTAGGCGTGTTACCCCGATCAACTGGTTTTTCTTCAATTCTTTTGAATCCAGTATGCCATACCATTGGTTTTTAATCATGATTTTGTCTCCTTTACGGACGGATGATTTACAATTTCTAATATTCCATATAAAAATCATTTCTTTGTGCAGGATGATGCGTTATTCTTAAACCCTTGAAGAAAATAATAAACATGTGAAAAAAAATTAAAAACTTATCAGAAACCGTTGCAAAAACAACTATTATAGTCTACTATAAGTAAGTTGTCTTTGCAACTATTATAAGGAGAGCGATATGAGAGAAAATAATTGCCTAGGTGAACATATGGCCGTGACGCAACGCATGCTAAACGCCTTTTTAAGATGCCGTCTGGAAGGTGTGGACTTAAGTGCCTCGCAGGTTATTTTTTTAATGCATCTTTATAAACAGGACGGGCAAAGCCAAGAAGAGATCAATAAAAAAATGCAATATGACAAAGGAGTCATAGCGCGTATGGCAGCCGCATTGGAGAAGAACGGTTATATTTCCAGAAAAAATAATCCGATGGATAATCGCGCATACCTTTTACTCCTTACCCAAAAAGCAATTGATTTTCTGCCCACAATGGTGGAGATACTAAAAGAATGGAACTCCGTGCTGGTAGAAGGCGAAGACGAAGAAACATTAATCATGCTGGATCGTGCGATGAAACGCATTGCTGATAGAAGTGTAGAAAAGGTGAAGGAAATTAAAAATGGAAAAAAATAAAATGGGCATCAAGCCCATACCGGGCCTTATAACAAAGATGGCGTTACCTGTTATTTTCTCAATGTTAATACAGGCTTTATACAATGTGGTGGATAGTATTTTTGTCTCCAGAGTAAGCGAAGAGGCGTTAACCGCCGTATCCTTGGCTTTCCCCTTGCAGCTGATTGTAATCGCTGCTTTTGTGGGATTGTCCACAGGTATCTCTTCGGCAATTTCAAGAAAACTAGGCGAGAAAGATCATCATTCCGCTATGCAAGTCGCCCAGAACGGTCTGTTTATTGCGGCCGTTTTATTTGCTGTGGTCGCCATTGGCGGATACTTTTCGGCAGGCCCGGTGTTCAATGGTTTTTCAATCGGACGTTTCACCTATAATGGCTTTACCGAAAACCAAACCATCATCACGTATGGCATTACCTATGTGAAAATCGTGATGCTGTTCTCCTTTGGTAGCATCTTTACTCAGGCCGGTATGAGTGTCTTTAGGGGTACGGGCGATATGATCAAACCGACCATTTCTCAGCTAATCGGTGCCATTCTCAATATCATTCTAGACCCGATTCTCATCTTTGGATGGGGTTTTATCCCGGCGATGGGCGTAAAAGGTGCCGCTATAGCGACCGTCACGGCTCAAATCATCTCGATGCTATATATCTGGATCACATTGCTGGGTGGTAAATCGATCATAAAGCTGAAAATAAAAGAGTTTAAACTCAGCATGAAGGCTATCCAACAGATACTGGTGGTGGGCATTCCCTCTGCCATTATGCAGGGACTTGCATCGGTCATGTTGTTTTTTATGAATATCATTTTATCACGTTTTGGGGATTCCGCTATTGCTGTCATGGGTGTGTATTTCAAAATTCAATCCATGGTATTTATGCCCGTGTTCGGTTTGTCGATTGGCACCATGCCGGTCGTGGGGTATAACTATGGCGCAAAAAACAAGGACCGCATTAAAAAAGCAATAAAATTCAGCGCGACTGTGGCGGCGATTTACATGACGCTATGTTTAGTCCTGCTTCAAATACTGCCCGCGCAGCTGCTTGGTATGTTCAATGCATCCAGCGAGATGCTGGCCATCGGCGTGCCGGCGTTTAGAAGTATCAGCCTGATCTTCCCGCTTATCGCGATAACCATTATCCTCACCACAGCCTTTCAAGCTTTTGGTAAAGCATACTATAGCTTAATCGTCTCGGTTGTAAGGCAATTAGTGGTGCTGATACCCGTTGCGTTTATGCTCGCTAGGTATTCCAACGTCGATCTCGTTTGGTTTGCTTTTATCATTGCGGAAGTCATCGGCCTTATCGTGGTTACTGTATTGTTTTCAAATGTATATAGAAACTCCGTTGGCGGTTGGGATGTGGCATTAGAAGCAGAGGTGCAGCCATGATTTTAAAAAGTGCTTTTAGTATCGGAATCGTACGGCAAAAAAAAGGAGAAACAATGGCAGGAACGATAAGAAAAGAAATAAAGATTGGGGCGAAAGTCAGCGTTGTTCAAAAGCAAGATCAGCGTTCAGGAAAATTAACCGAGGGTATTGTCAGCCGCATTCTCACCAATTCACCTCAGCACCCCCACGGCATCAAAGTGATGTTGGAGAGCGGCATCGTCGGCAGAGTCAAATCAATTGAACAGGATGGATAGAACCGCAATATGTGCCGCCACACAAACGGGTCATGCAATATTGGATATTTTTTATTGGGATGTCCAGTAGCGGATGCTCGTTTTTTTGCAACTGGATAGATTTAATAAATGTAGTAATCGAATAGGAGTGGGTAGATCATAAACGCAACGCTTTCACTCTATCTTAAATGACCGGCTCGCATGCCATTTTTCTAGCCTATACGCTTATCTTCTTGTATAGTAGTCACCCTCTTTCCTGTCCACGACAAGCGAATGCTTTCATATTATGCCAATCGATTTCACGATTCGCTTCCTAATAGCTTCACCTCTTGAAATCTCTCGTTGCTTTCCTCTGCTTGATTGCACTATTGTCTGTTTGTTATGCCTACTATTGAAGAATAGATGGGTTTGTGCCAAAATAAAGATAAAATTGTCCACAATCTTGTGATTGTGAGAAAGCAGGTTATAAAATGAATATTATTAATTTGACACCTGAGAATGAAGCGTTATTTTTTGTTTGTTTAGAAGATTGGTCGGAAGAGATGAAAGAAGCGGGCAGCCATAAAAAAGAATGGTATGCCAAAATGAAAGACAAGGGCTTACGTGTTAAACTTGCTCAAGATGACCAAGGCATCATATGCGGTATGATTCAATATCTCCCTATTCAATATTCTTTTGCAAAAGGCGATGATTTATACATTATCCTCTGCATATGGGTTCATGGGCATAAGCAAGGCATCGGTGATTATCGAAAACAAGGCTTTGGAAAAGCTTTGTTAGCTGCCGCAGAAGAAGATGTCCGCGAGTTAGGCAGCAAAGGACTGGCTGCCTGGGGTCTTATTATCCCTGCCTTTATGCAAGCTTCGTGGTTTAAGAAACAAGGTTATATCAAAGCAGACCGGCGGGGTATTAACATGTTGCTTTGGAAGCCTTTCGATTCTGATGCAAAACCGCCGAAGATGATTGCTCCTCAGAAAAAAGTTTCTAAAGTTTCCGGACAAGTTACCATCTCCGCTTTTAAATTCGGTTGGTGCCCCGCTTCAAATTTAGCTTTTGAACGTGCTAAGCGTGCCAGCAAAAGCCTGGGTGATCAAGTCAAATTCATTGAATACGATACAACTAATGAAGATGTTTTCAAAGAATGGGGTATCAGAGACGCCTTATTTGTGGACGATAAAGAAATAAACACGGGCCCACCGCCGTCATATGATAAACTGTATTCTTTAATCGCGAAAAGAGTTAATAAGCTATAACCTTGATACGGGATAAACATATGCTCGCTTTATATAGACCCCTCACCAAGCAGCCTCTGTTTTGTACTACGCAGAACTCTTTTTAGGAGGAGCATTGCTCACCAAAACAAAGAAAAGCCATAATGGTGCTGCTCCAACAGCTCGAGCAGGAGATTAGCCGATTTTTATCCACACCCGTTTATTCCCCCGTTTTTAATTCTATAAAAAACAGCCCTGCTATCTCCAGCAGGGCTGTTTGTATATCGTCTTATCCTTCGTTTTTGCTATGCTGCAGGTGATGCACTGGTTGCTGGCGCTACCGTTGCCACAGGCGTTTCACTCACCGCAGGTGCTTCACTCGCCTCCGGTGCTTCACTTGCCGCAGGCTCTTCACTCGCCACCGGCGCTTCACTGGCCTCAGGTTCAGGCGAGGGCTGCTCACTCGGCTCACCGCTCGGCGATGCACTCGGTTCTGCGCTCGGTTCTTCGCTAGCTTCAGGCTCGATTGCAACATACACCCAAGCCTTTAAGATGCCGTCCGTACCACCAAGGATCGTGTCGCCTTGCACATCGGTCAAGGTCAGGCTGATAAGAACACCTTCCTCGTCCACTTCGTATCCAGTGATCACCGCAAAGGTTTCCTCGCCCGTCTGCACCAGAATCATCGGTGCGTCCTCAAGAGTCAGGACATCCAGCAGTTCTTCAACCAAGACTTCTTCCTTGTCATAAGCATTAATATCATAGCCTTCGCCTAATGCCAAGTTTTGTGCGTATTCCAGACTGCTGATCGGTGCCACGCTTGGCGTTGCACTCGGGCTGGCGCTCGG
>JBFLKV010000022.1:0-18184 GCA_040883365.1 Eubacteriales bacterium | reverse complement strand
TGCTTCACCTGCTTGGCCGCCATCGCGGTGTTCTTTGCCTCGGTGGGCGATAACTTGTTTTCCAAGATATAATCTCGGCACTGCGAAAGCCCTTGCGGATGGCTGAACACAGTCTGGATATCCGAAAGTTCAGCATCCGGCAAGCCCATCAGACAATGTTTGATGCGCATGCGGTATTCGCCCACCACATGGCAGTCAAATTCCTCAATCCGATCGATGACTTCCAGAACTGATCCTGTAATGCTGTTCTCGATGGGCAGCACACCAAAGCGTGCCTTACCGCCCGCCACTTGTACACAGACGTCCTTGAACGAATCGACCGATTCTGCCACGGCATCCTCGCCGAAAAACTCCACCGCAGCTTGACCGGAATAGGAGCCTTCCACGCCCTGATACACAATGCGTCCACCCTGTTTCTTTAAAAGACGCAAGTTTTCTTCACCCGAAATCTTGGTTTGCAGTTCTTTGCTGATATTCATCATCGACGTGAAAAACTCACGTGTATAATCGGTGATATCCGGGTTTTTCAGCCGCGATATCGCAAGATCAATAATCTCCTTTTCACGCGCACCGCTGTATATCGGAATCCGATTCTTGATTTTATAGTCGGCTACATCCTTGACATATCCCATCCGCTGTTCAAAATTCTCCAGCAGGCTTTTGTCCACTTTGTCTATTTTTGCTCTTATCTCGTCTAAGTTCATCGTTGTCCCTTTCCGTTTTTCATCATTTCGTCCAGTATTGTGATGGCGCATACCGCTTCCACCACCGGCACCGCCCGCGGCAGAATACACGGGTCATGGCGCCCTTTTATTTGCAACATCTCATCCTCTTTGGTTTCAAGGTTCACCGTTTCTTGCGGTTTGGATATGGAGGGCGTAGCCTTAAATGCCGCTTTTATTATCAAAGGCATGCCACTGCTGATGCCACCCAAAACACCACCCATATGGTTGGTTTTGGAGACCACCTCGCCGTCCTCAACCGTAAACGCATCGTTGGATAGGTTACCAAAGTGTTTGATGATATCAAACCCTTCCCCAAACGCAACGCCTTTCACCGCGGGGATGCCAAAGATGGCTCTGGCCAACGTGCCGTCCAATCCTTCAAACAGCGGCCCACCGATGCCCGGCTCGAGGCCAAAAATACCGCATTCAATCACACCACCCACCGAGTTTTTATCCGCTCGAACATCCTGAATGATATCGATCATGCGCATGCCCATATAATCATCAATCACCGGAAACGCTTTTTTGGCAATCTCTTTTTTATCAATATGCGTCTCTTCAATCGGTTTATCTTCCACGTCCATCATCTGTTTGATGTGCGCAAAAACCTCGATGCCCATCGGCGCCAGCACCTGTTTGGCCACCGCCCCGGCAAACACCAAAGGCGCGGTTAAACGGCCTGAAAAATGACCGCCGCCACGGATATCGTTGTGTCCGCCATACTTGATATACGCGGTGTAGTCCGCGTGCCCCGGCCGAGGCGTTAAATGAAGATTGCCATAATCCTTGGATCGCTGATCTTTGTTTTTAATCACCATGGTCAGCGGTGCACCCGTGGCCACCCCATCCAAAACACCGCTGAGTATTTCGGGGGTATCCGTCTCGTCCCGCTGGGTGGACCAATCCGATTTAATCGGCATCCGCCGTTTCATTTCGGCCGAAATCTTGGTCATATCCAGCGCGAGTCCCGCCGGCACACCTTCAATCACACAACCGATATGCGACCCATGCGATTCACCAAATACGGTTACAGCAAAAAGCTCTCCTGTTCTAGACATCGCTTCCTCCTAATGCGGTAAAATCCTGCCAAAAATCGGGGTAGGATTTATTCACCACGGTTTCGTCTTCTATCGTCACTTCTTTCTCACAAAAAGCACTCAGCGCCGCCGCCATCATCGCGATACGGTGGTCGTTAAACGTCTTAACAAACCCACCTTTGGGTTTTCCTTGTATCAGCAGGGTATCGCCCTCAATCACTGCCGAAGCGCCCAGGTTGTTTAGCGTGCTCGCAATACTCTCCATCCGATCCGATTCTTTGATGCGAAGACGGCCACACCCCGTCATGCGCCCGGGTTTTCCGCTGACTGCCATCAGTCCCGCCACGACCGGCGCAAGATCGGGCACTTGCGAAATATCAATCTCGGCGCCCAATAGCGCTGTTTTTTTAACAAACAACCCGCTTTTTGTTTCCGCGTCAACGCCCATGCGTTTGAGTATATCGATAATACCGCGGTCGCCTTGATGGGTGCTGTGGTCTAAGCCGCCAATATCGATGCCCTCTGGGCTAGCAAGTCCTGCCAATGCCCAAAATCCGCTCTGCGACCAATCGCCCTCGGTCACTGCTTCTGTCGCTTGATACTTTTCATTCTTCCCAATCAGGTATTCGCTGTCCGGCTCAAGCACCTGTACAGTGACGCCAAACATCGCCATCGCTTGAATGGTCATATCGACATACCCTTTGGATTCCAAAGGCGTGGTCAACACGATATGTGTATCCACATCCAAAAGCGGCGCTGCCAACATGACGCCAGAAATAAACTGGGAGCTGATATTGCCTTTGGCTTCAAAGTGCCCGCCATGCAGCCCTTTCGGTACGGTTAATGGTTTTGTCTGTTTAAATGCTTTTCCGTTTTTTTCAAAGCTCTCTTGATAAACGCTTAAAGGCCTTTGTAGTAGACGTTCGCTGCCCGTCATCTGTCCGCCGCCCAGCGCGGATACGATGGGAACAAAAAAGCGCAAGGTGGAACCCGATTCGTTACAATCCATCACCGACTTGGCCGGTGCACTGATTGCGCCGCCAATTCGGCAGGTGTTGCCGTCAAAGTCAGCGGTTCTGCCATACGCTTTTAGCGCACTTAACGTGGCTTTAATGTCCTCGGAAAGTGCGATATTTTTTATTGTCGAAACCCCGTCCGAAAGCCCGGCACAGATCAACAAACGATGTGCCATAGATTTGGACGGCGGCACGGTGACCCGCCCGCTTAAGACTCTTGGTGTAATCGTGATACTCATAGATAATCCACCAGTCTTTCAGGATCGATGGGGACAATCTCCACCTCGCCAATTTTCTTAAGCGCAATGATATTCAGCTTTTTGCCGATATTTTTTTTATCCTTCATAGCCGCTTCAAATATCCGCTTTTTATCGTAATCGGCCATTTCCGTTGGCAGACCATGTTTTTCAATCAGCGCATCGGTTCTTGCCGAAGCACCGATTTTAGTCAGCCCCATCGCCTCAGTGTTTTTTGTCATCTTGCTCATGCCAATCGCCACCGCTTCGCCATGGGTCAACTCGCCATAGCCTTGGGTATTTTCAATCGCATGGCCAATCGTATGCCCGAAATTTAAAATCATACGAAGCCCTTTGTCAAACTCATCTTCGCGCACCACCTTGGCTTTAATCTCACAGCAGGTGGTAACAATGGCTTCAATCTCGCCCATCACTTTTTCACGGCTGTTTAGCCCTTCAAGCTTTGAAAATAATTCTTCGTCCCAAATACAACCATATTTAATCACCTCGGCCATCCCGCAAGCGAACTCTCTGTCCGACAGGGTGGTCAGCGTATCGGTATCGATCAGCACACTGTTTGCCTTATAAAAACATCCCACCAAGTTCTTGCCTTGCGGTAAATTAACGCCGGTTTTTCCGCCCACCGAACTATCCACTTGGGAAAGCAAGGTCGTTGGCACCGCCACAAAGCGAATCCCGCGCAGATAAACCGCCGCCGCGAATCCCGCCAAGTCACCAATCACCCCGCCGCCCAACGCCAAAATCACATCACCGCGGTTTAAGTTCATCTCAGCCGCCATCTCACAAATGGTGCCGATATTTTTTAAATCCTTGGTTTTTTCACCGTCCGGTAGAACAAGAAAATCATAGGCGATGCCGTGACTTATCAGTTCGGTTTCCAGCGTATCAGAATAAAGCGCGTTTACCGTCGAATCGGTGATGACCAAAACTTTGGCCATCGGGTATTCGGCATGGATATGCGCACCGACATTTGAAAGCAACCCTTTACCAATATAGATTTTACTGTTTTTTAGGTCAATGGTTGGGGTCATCCGCTGATCCTTTCCCGCATCGCCGCAGCTTTACGCATCTTTTCGCGCATCTTTTCGCGATCTTCGTCACTCAATAGCGACTCAAACTCGGCCAGCCCTTGTCTGAGTGTTTTTATTTCATTTAATAGCTTATCTTTGTTTTCCAAAAAAAGCTCGCTCCACATCTCGTCATTAATCATGGCCACTCGTGTCAAATCCCGAAACGATCCGGCCGAAAAATCCTCTACGCCCCGCTCATCTGCCGCCAACATATAGGCGACCGACAGAACATGCGGAAGCTGGGAAGTGTAAGCGATCATCTCATCATGATTATCCGAGCTGGAACTCACAATGGTGCCTGCGCCCAGAATATCGGCAAAAGCTTTCACTTGCGCCACTGCGCTCTCGTCTCCGTTCGTGATGATGTACTTACAGCCCAAAAACAGATCGGGCACCGAACAATCAAAGCCCTTGTGCTCGCGTCCGGCCATCGGGTGACCGCCGACAAAGCGCACCCCTTCAGGTAACAGCGCCGGAATACTCTGCTCAATCTCTCGTTTAACACCACAGATATCGGTCACCACCGCGCCGCTTTTCAAAAACTTGGCGTTTTGTCGCACAAATTCTATCGCGCGCCGAGGATACAGCGCAATCACAATAAAATCCGCGTCAGTCAGCGCTTCTTTTGCCGACGTCGTAGCGATATCCGCCAGGTCAGCTTCCCGCACCTGCTTTAGCACCGCCTCGTCAATATCATAGGCGATGACGGTTTTAGGCCGCTCAGGATCGGTCTTTAAGGCTTTAAGGATGCTACCGCCCATCAGGCCGATACCGACCACCACCAATTCTTTTTGGCTAAACGGACCGCTACTTTCCATGAATACTCTTGCCTTCCAATTTGGCTAGCACTTCAATGTCCTCCATCAGCTTAGCAAACTTTTTAGGTTTTAAGGATTGCTGTCCGTCCGAAAACGCTTTTTCAGGCTGTGCGTGCACTTCAATCACCAATCCATCAGCGCCCGCCGAAACCGCAGCTTTCGCTAAAGGTGATACCATCCACCACTCACCTCCCGCATGGGAAGGGTCTACCACAATCGGTAAATGCGAACGGTTTTTGATGACCGGTACCGCTGCGATGTCCAGCGTATTTCTGGTATAGGTCTCAAAAGTTCGAATGCCGCGTTCACACAAAATCACATCCGTATTGCCTTCCGCGATAATGTATTCTGCGCTCATCAACCATTCTTCCATCGTCGCCGCGATGCCACGCTTTAGTAAAATCGGCTTGTTAACCTTGCCGAGTTCTTTTAGCATGGTGAAGTTCTGCATGTTTCGCGCGCCCACTTGGATGATGTCTACCGTTTCTAAGAACTTTGGAATCATCTCGATATGCAACAGCTCACTGACCACTAAAAGGCCGGTCTCCTGCCGTGCTGTGTTGAGGTAATCCAGCCCAATTTCTCCTAACCCCTGGAAAGAGTAAGGCGATGAGCGGGGTTTGTAGGCCCCACCGCGCAAATACTGCGCGCCCGCAGCTTTGACTTGCTTTGCGATAGAAACGATTTGTTCTTCGCTCTCCACCGAACAAGGTCCAGCCATAATGGCCAATTCGTCGCCGCCAATCGTGTGGTCGCCGACTTTGACAATCGTGCGTTCTGGGTGGAACTGGATGTTCGCGCGCTTATATGGCGCAGTGACGTGAATCACGTCGTTGACAATGGGGTTCATCCCAATGATGTTTTCGTTAAGGCTCCGAACGTCGCCCACGAGTCCAAGCACGACATAGTCCTCACCTTGAGAACGGTCGATGCCAAAGCCCATGGCTTTAAGCGAACCCTCTAAGTTTTTAATTTGATCTTCGGGTGTCCCCGGTTTAATAACAATTAACATGTTTTTTCCTCTCTCGTCTAGTGACTAAAAAAATTTTCAAATCTCTTCTCGTTTACTAAAAAAGGCGAACCGATTTGTTTTCGGGTCCGCCTTGATTTTAAACACGTTTTAAAAACCGATACTTGTTCTAAGCCGAAACCCTTTGTTTGTATTTTTTACTAAAACTAAAATAGTAAGCGCTAAAGTAGCCCCTAAATACAAAATAAAAATATTCAGCATATAAACTAAGTTTCGTTTTCATCGTCTTTTCCTTCTGCTTTGACATTTATTCTATAGCAGGCCAAAACTCATGTCAAGGTAAAACGTGTAAACCTTCCATATATTTTGCCCTTTACGCATGTTCTGCTAAAGTTTTGATGGTAATTTAAGCGCGAATTAACGTTTATCGGTGGTATTCATCGCATCTTTAGTGTACAATACGAAAAAAGATTTAAAGAAAATATGTTGGGAGTGAAATCATGTCAAGAATCAATGAAAATTTCAATAAACTGCAATCGGGCTATCTCTTTGCTACCATGGCAAAGAAAATTGCTGCGTTCAGCGAGCAAAACCCGGATAAAAAAGTTATCAAGATGAGTATCGGTGATGCCACGCAAGCCTTAGCACCCGTCGTGGTGGACGCCATCAAAAAAGCGGCTGACGAGATGGGCACATTTGAAGGTTTTAAAGGTTACGGCCCGGATTTTGGCTATGACTTCCTTCGCGAAGCGATTGCCAAAAATGACTTTCAAGCGCGGGGCGTGGATATCTCATCCGACGAAATCTTCGTTTCGGACAGTGCCAAGTGCGATACCGGTAACATTCAGGAGATTTTCTCCACCGATTTAACCATCGCGGTACTGGACCCGGTCTACCCCACCTATGTGGACACCAACGTGATGGCCGGAAGAACGGGCGCATATAATAAGGAGAAAGGTAACTACGATGGCATCATCTATATGCCGGCTACAGCTGAAAACGGTTTTAAGCCCGCATTGCCAAAGGAAGTACCGAACCTCATTTATCTTTGCTACCCCAACAACCCCACGGGGACCACGCTTTCCAAGCAAGAGCTAAAGACCTGGGTAGATTACGCCAAGAAAAACGGTTCGCTGATTTTGTTTGATGCCGCTTACGAAGCCTTTATCATGGACGATGATATCCCCCACTCGATTTATGAAATTGAAGGCGCCAAAGATGTGGCGATTGAGTTTAGAAGTTTTTCCAAGACCGCAGGCTTCACCGGCACACGCTGTGCCTACACGGTGATCCCCAAAGGTTTGACGGCAAAAGATGCATCGGGCAATGATGTATCCCTGCATGGCTTGTGGAGTCGTCGTATCTCGACCAAGTTCAACGGCGTACCCTATATCATCCAACGGGGCGCAGAAGCTTGCTACAGCCCCGAGGGCAAAACGCAGTTAAGCGAAACCATCAATTACTATTTGAACAACGCAAAAATCCTGCGCGAAGGCCTGATCGCGGCTGGCCTAAGTTGCTACGGCGGCGTTAACGCCCCATACATCTGGGTGAAAACGCCCGGCGATTTTGGCAGCTGGGATTTCTTTGATTACCTATTGGAACACGCAGGTGTTGCAGGTACACCCGGCGTTGGCTTTGGCAATGCGGGTGAAGGCTATTTCCGCCTGACCGCTTTTGGTACCCTCGTCAGTACCGAAGAAGCCGTATCGCGCATCAGCAAACTCAGTTTCTAGTCAGACTAAAACTACAATTCAACTTTACTAAAAAAAGCCCACACGGGCTTTTTTGTTTTGCTTATGTCATCATATCTTTATGCGATCGCTTCTTTGCTTGGATTGGGCGAATTAAAACCTTTAATAATCAGCCAACCCGCCAACACCATTTCTTGTAGCGCGATGGGTAAATTCAGTGTCACACCCAGCACCCCAAACGATTCCATTCCACCGAACGTCATTACGGTTGCTACGAGATGCATTGCGATAGCGATAATCCCCCAGCCAGAAAGCCAAGCCGGAACCACGCGCAACTGCCAAAAAGCGATATAGTACATCAATGCACCTAGGCAAAACGCAATCGCCGAAATATTACCGCATACATCAAAAATCGCATACAGCAGATGCGCCTCGGACGCGTCCACCACCGATGTGCCAAGCGGCAAGAGGAAAATCGCCGATAATATAAAGATTCCTCCTTCGATACCCCGAAAAGCCACCGCCGCCGTTGCCAGCCCGGGTCGTAAATCCTTGATGACCGGATATATCCAGATCGCGATGCTCGCGCACGCTATTCCCATCGCCATAATCAAATAGCCGCTCGTTTGTGCGGCACCGGCAAGCGAAACGATGTTCTGCATTGCCTCGACCTCTTTTAGTGGCGAAAGTGCCGTTATACCCGCCACTGTGGCGATAATAAAAAATATTCCGACTGCTAAACCATACTTTCTGTTTTTCATCATAATAAAAAACCTCCTAATGAAAGCCAGTTTAATCCAATATTTAATGTTTGTCAATAAATATTTTAATCATTATATTTAATTATTTATATTTTAGTTTTATTTATTAATGTATTTTATGTATTTCGAGTTCTTTTTATTTTTAATAAATGCAAAAAAACCGCCAAATGGCGGTTTTTGTGTTTTTCGTCTTGATTACGCTTTCCCTCTGCTCCTAAATATCTCCTGCCGAATGATATCATCCGAGAGTGGGGCTGTGCTGGCTCCAAAGTGCTGGCAGTTCAGTGCTGCACCGACCACAGCGTAACGGGCCGCCAGTTCGGCGTCCATTCCGTCCAGTGTGGCCGAAATAAAACAAGCGCAAAACGCATCTCCTGCGCCGGTGGTATCCACCACCCCTGGCACAGCGTGCGCGTCAATCCATCCGCAATACGGCGCGGATTCCAAAAGCACACCCGATGTGTTTTTCTTGAGTATAACGGTGTTGCACCCAATTTTTTTGAACTCGTAAATGATACGGTTGGGGTCGGTTTCTCCCGTGATCAGTTTTGCCTGATTATAGGATGGCATAAAGTAATCGATCATATGCAAATAGGGCATGATGCCACGCAAACGATCGCCGCGTTTATCATTGGCCAAATCCGCAAAAGTCAGCGCACCCGAATCCTTTGCCGTAAACAGCGCTTTTTTAATGCCGTCCGGCTCCAGCTTGATGTTGCCATAAAGACTGCCGATAGACAGCGCACGGCAATGCCGAATCTGCCCATAATCCAGTTCTTGCTCGGTCATTTCGGCATTATTCCCCTTTTGGTTAATAATGCTTCGCTCCCCGTTTTCTTTAACAAAAATCAAAGATACCGAGGTTTTGATGTCATCTTTACGCTTAACCGAAGCGAGATGAAGCCCACTACTTTTCATTTTGGCCATCAAAATATCGCCCATGTCGTCTTTGCCGACTAGGGTATTAAGTCGCACAGATTTGCCCAATTTATTTAAGATAATCGCTTGATTGGTGGCGTCTCCGCCCGCAAAGGAAGCGAAGCCATCCATCGGTGTATTATCCTCTTCCAACCATTTTGGATCAAAATGGTTGACTGCTATGTCCAGTGTTGAAATGCCTAAAGCGACTACATCTACCGTCATCCAGTGAACCAGCCCACAATGATATCGGTCATAGTATTAAAGAACGGTGTTAAACCTGGAATATCGATGGTGCCCGAAACGATTAAATAGATTAGAATAATCGTGCCCGCCGCCAAAATCAGTTTAAAGAGAATATCACCGATTTTGACCAAAATAAAGATGACGATCGCCAGCGCCGCTCCGGCGATGACAAACACAGCCCATTCGGGAAAACCGGCCGGAAGATATTCAGCGATTTTATTGGTAATATCGCTGGCAGATGGGAGTCCCATTGCTGCTGGGGTTGGTGTTGGCATAATTGTTACCTCACATTCAAATAATTAATTTTCTGTTTATTTCATTGTTTTTATCGCATCCACCAGCGCCCGCATTTCCTTTGGGTTGCCAATGGTGATACGCAAAAAATCTTTGATTCTGGGTTTATCAAACCAGCGCACATAGATGCTTTTTGTTTTTAAGTATTCAAACACCGCTCTTGCGGACTGTTCGTTCGGTTTTGCAAAAACAAAATTGGTTTTGGACGGCAACACCGTCATGCCGATAGCTTTAAGTGCCGTCGTCGTCCATTCCCGCGTTTCTATCACGCGCGCGTTTGCTTTTTGGTAGTACGCCTTGTCGATCAGTGCCGCCGCAGCCGTTGCTTCGGTTATGCGGTCGATCGGGTAAGAGTTAAAGCTGTCTTTGACGCGATTAAGACCATCAATCAGCGTTTCACTGCCCACCGCAAAACCCGCACGCATGCCCGCCAAGCTCTGCGACTTGGAAAGTGTGCGAACCACCAACAGGTTCTCGTACGTAGTGATCAAATCCACCGCACTCTCCGCCCCAAATTCCACATAGGCTTCGTCGATGATAACGACTTTATTCGGATTGTTCTTCACAATCGCCTCAACCATATCTTTGGAGATGGCAATTCCCGTTGGTGCATTGGGATTGGCGATAATCACGCCGCCTTCGGACTGATAATAGTCCTCTGGGTCCAAGCAAAAATCCTTGTCCAACGGAATCATCTTCAGCGTGATATCATAGAGCTTCGCCCACACGGGATAGAAGCTGTAAGAAATATCTGGTGAAGCCACTGGCTCGCCCGGCTCGAAAAACGCTTGGAATGCAAAACCCAGTACTTCGTCGCTGCCGTTACCACAAAATATATTCGTTTCTTGCAGACCCACATATTGGGCCGCCGCTTGTCGAAAACTGCCCCCGGTCGCGTCCGGATACTTTCGAAGTTCGGCACCAATCGCGGCCTTGGTCGCACGTATCACTTTCGGTGATGGTGGATAAGGGTTCTCGTTGGTGTTTAACTTGATAATATTCTTTCCCTTAGGTTGCTCTCCTGCTACATAAGGCGTAATTGATTGTGCTTTTTTTGATAAATACTGAGCCAAAAAAATTCCTCCGCTTTCTTTTAAACAGTTTACCAGCAATCCCGCGCTTTATCAATGCGCATGCGCCAATATATAACAATTTTTTTACGATTACCGTTTGTCTTTTTTTCTTCATCGTACTATAATGTGTGAGTGGAAAAATCAAGATGCAAATAGGTGGATCTAAACGACCCCAAAATGGTTGAATATCACGATACCGAATACGGTGTAAAAATAAGCACGTTCACCGACTGCTTCGAGGTCGTAAGCCTCGAAGGTTTTCAAGCCGGGCTTTCATGGCGCACCATTTTGTACAAGCGCGAGGCTTTTCGCGAAGTGTTCTATGGGTTCGACCCCCACCGTGTGTCCAAAATGACCAGCGACGATGTGCTTCGGCTTTGTGAGGATGCACGCATCATCCGCCACCGCGGCAAAATTGAAGCGGTCATAAAAAACGCACAATTGGCGATTCAGTTGGAGCAGGATGGTGGCTTTTGCCGTTTTATCCATTCGTTTTCGGACGGTGCTTCCCTCTCCAAGGCCCTAAAAAAGCTGGGATTCAAATTTGTGGGGCCCACCACCTGCACCGAAATACTCACTGTGCTTGGCGTTCTGCCTGCACATGAAAAAGCATGCTTTCGTTATCATGAATTGAAGCGTGGCTCAAACGCTTAAAAAATATATTTTTAAATTTCTAAGGAGGACACCATGCCGGAACTCATCACGCATTGCCTGATTAGCGACAAGGTCAGCGCAAAGATAAAAGATAAAAACATCAAGGCTCTGATCGACACATATCCCAAGGAATTCACTCTGGGCGCCCAGGGCGGAGATCTTTTTTTCTTCTATCACTACGGTATTCTAAAAAACAAAAATTCAGTACCCGATTTTGGGGAACGTTTACACAAAGAAAACATCGAAGACTTTTTCCGTCTCGGCGCGGAATATATCAAAAATCATCCATCCGAACCGCTATTGTCCTATTTTTTGGGATACTTAAGCCATTACGCGGCCGACAAGAACGTGCACCCGTTTGTGTATAAAAAATCTGAACACAGTACCACCCAGCATCATAATATCGAGTTTATGCTGGGCAAGCAGTTTTTGAAAGACACCACCGGAGAGGACGCCTATGACTTTGATATGAGCGCCCCGTTCGACTTTGATCTATCCGATGATATTATGGATTTTTACATCCATCTTGCCGCAACACTGTATAATCAGACCCTAAACAAAGATCAGATTAAACAGGCCAAGAAGGACTTTCGCGATTTCAAGATCAAAACCCAGCGGCCAACAGCACAGTACAAACTCATGTCTATGATCGCCAAACCGATGGTCAAGTTCGACCCCATGGCGCTAACCTATAAGCAGGAAAACAACTGGGAATACTTCACCGAAGTAGAGTATGCCGACTTTGTCAAAGACGTCTGTGAGACGATTAAATATTCCAACGTGCTAATTAAGAGCGCCTATGGATATATCATCAAGGATAAGCCGATTGACACCTACCTTAAGCATTTTGACGGTACGGATTTTAACGGAGAAAAACATTAAGTGCTAAATAGAAAAGCAATCCGCTGCGGATTGTTTTTTCAGCTTTTTATCTATACCCGATGACCTTTCAGTGATAATTGGGATACAAAAAAAACCACCGCTCGCACGGTGGTTTTTTCGAAAAATATTTTTAAGAGGGATGGTTTTGTTAAGAAAATTTATTTCTTAACTATGTTATATAATATATATATGTCGTGACTAAGAATAAAAAATTAACAATCTGTTAACTGCATAATATTGTCTATCAGTCACGTCTTGGCCATTCCCCACTATAATTCGTAAGCCTCCACCACTTCGCCCATATACAGCGTATGGAAGTCACCATTAGAATAGGTCCAAGGCACAACGCTCTCATCGATAAACATCGTTTCCGATAAGTCAACTTTAGCCATTGTCCGGCATTCCAGAATGATTTCGCAATCTTTTAGAATCGGTACAGTGACTGTTTTGGCTTCTGCCAGCACCAATCCTGTCTCTTCAATTTTATTATAATCGCGCCCAGATTTGGTTCCACAATAACCCAATTCTTTTTGCATCGTGCCTTTTTTGGGAACGCAGACGGTAAACGAGCTGCCTTCTTCCAACAAGTCATGTGTCATGCGCGAAAAACGCACGGGGACGGTGACAACCGGCTTTCCCCACATAACGCCGATGCTGCCCCAACCGATGGTCATGACGTTGGCGGTACCGGCTGTATTACAGACCAAAAAAGCGCCTTTTTCCAATTGCGCCAGTGTTTTTTCAGATATTGTACTGATATTACTCATATTACTACCTCCCTATATTGCTTTTTTATGCTTTTTTTTGCATGTCGCTTACGTCTTGTTCATAAGCCGCCATGAGCGCCTTGGGTACACGCGTCGGTCTGCCTGTTTCAATCTCCACAAAGCATCCGTTCTGCACCGCACTGCAGTGCAAAATCCCTTCGCAGGTGAACTCGGTATAAATCTCCCAGCGCATTTTAGTCAGCCGGGTGATCCAAAGCGTCGCGGTGGGTCTATCAGTAATACGAAGCGGTTTTTTATAGGTGATCTCGTTTTTCATCATTACCGGTGAAATACCGGCAGTAACCATCTCGTCATACGGATAAAACTTGTCCAAAAACGCGCGGCGTGCATCCTCCAACCATTTGACATAGACGATATTGCTCACCACACCCATCGCATCAATCTCGTAAGCCCTAACATTGATGGGTAATGTTGTTTTCATCACACGCTGCATACGGTCACCTTTCTATATATGTATTCTATCATAGCCGGCACCGCCTGCCTATATCCTGTTTTTTTGCTTTTCCTTATCTTCGTCAATAATCTCAACTTCAAAAGTATCAAAAGCAATCGGCTCCATGAAATCGGCCGCATAAAAAACTGTTCGTCTGAATTCCTCTAGCTCGTGTCTGTTTTTGGTGAGTATGAGGGGTTTCCCAATATCAAAATCCTCACACGCCTGGTAAATCAGTGCTTCCAAATCGATTGGTGCTTCATATATCTTATCTTTACGAATCTTATTATTCTTTTTTGTGATTGCCCAGATTTTCATTGTCCTCGCTCCTTGTCCCAACAATATACCATAAAGGCCCGCTTAAGAAAAAGATTATTTACAAATTTGTTACCAGCCTAGGATTTGACAAGGCCACTTTAACGGTTATAATAGGTATGATTACATGGAAAAATTCCTTCTGGAGAACATAAATGAATAAAAGAAATACTTTTAGTTTTGGTGTTGCAATAATTACTACTTTGGCTATCCTATCCGCCCTGCTGCTCTCAGCCTGCGGCGCTTTTGGCCCAGACCCAACACCTTCGCCGACACCCACGCCCGAACCGACACCCACCCCCACTCCAAGACCTGAGACCAGCATGACTCGCATCCAGGATAAAGGCGAGCTGGTGGTGGCCGTGGAAGCCGCGCACCCGCCCTACATATACGTAAATCGTAATAACGGTCTATTTGAATATTACGGCCCTGAGTATGAGCTGGTTAAAGCGATTGCGGATGATTTGGGCGTCACCTTGGTGCTCAAGGACACGAAGGTGGCCGATATGTATGTCGGGCTCAATATGGGCATCTATGATTTGGCCATCGCCAACATTACGCCCAACGAAACAGACCGAGAGGAAGTCAACTTCTCCGACATTTATTTCAAGGACGAATACCCCATCATCATCCTCAAAGAAAACGCCGACAAATTCTATGATGACCGTGGGGAAGATAATTCTTTGGTACGTGTCTTTAAGGACGAGCGCGTATGCGTTATTCGAAAAACCGTTCAAGCCAAACTGGTGGAAGAAGCCCTTTGGTACCCCAAGCTGCAAAAATGGAAAAGTGAAGCCGAGATGATTGATAAACTGTTAACGGGTTATTTTGCGGGCGTTTGCCTGGAGCCTTACCGCGCAAGATACTATATCAATAAATTCCCCGATCTGGGCTACAGCGGTATTGTACTTACCGATGAGAACGCCTCAGGGCATGCGGTGGCGATTGCCAAAGATAAGGAAGATTTAACCGAGTATGTCAATTCGATGCTAACTACGCTTCAAGATGATAGTTTTATGCTGAAAAAACTCGGCATCACCGAAACGGATTACGACTCCAACTCGTTGGATATTGATACCGCCTGTGCCGATTATCTCGGCATTCTCTACGGCAAATAGATAACACAAAAACACACCGGACGCTAATCCCGTCCGGTTTTTTTATACGCTGGTTTTTTGCGGTCGGATAGTCTATACTATATCTATATTATTTTTGGATGTTATGATGAACGAGAAAAAAAGGCGCATATTAAACGAAGGCTTAAAAGCCTTTGCAAAAAACAGCTATGAGGATGCTTCACTGAACCATATTTTGGAGAACGCCGAAGTATCCAAGGGCACATTCTACCACTACTATCACGACAAGCTGGGTTTATATCTGGAGCTGGTCGGTATTTGTATCGAGAAAAAGATCGATTATTCCAGCACACTGTCCAGCGCGGAATATGCGTTTGACGTCAACGATGATTTTTTTACCGCCCTTAAAAAACAAGCCATGATCAACCTTGGGTTTATGGAGCAGTATCCATTGCATTACAGGCTGACGGTTAAACTTTCGGATGAGGATGAGACCATCAAAACCGCTATTCGCGAAAAGTACAGCCGCAAGCTGGAAGGCGGTTTTAGCGATATGATTGACATGGCGTATTTAAAAGGCGAATTTTCTGCCAAGTACCCCAAAGGGTTTGTAAAGAACATTATGACGCATATGATGACGCGCTATGACGATTTACTGTTCCCAGACCGGGAAAACATCAGTGCGGAATCAATCGAAGCGACGCTTGATTTGTATTTTGAATTTTTAAAAAACGGATTTTCGGTAAAATAATAAACCCGATTGAAGGGCTATACCAAAACAAACAATAAAAAAGAAACCAAGAAAAATGGCTTCCCAACAGGCAAGGGGGCTTTTTTATATACCGCTAAATATGCTTGATTAAATGCTCCACGAGAATACGAATACCGATGAGAATAAGCACGACGCCGCCAAAAAAGTCAGCATAGCTTTCCAGCTTCTCGGCACGAGAAAGCCGGACGCCCAAATGAACACCGATAAAGGACATAATGAATGTAACTCCCCCAATAATCGCCGCAGGAAAAAGGATTGGGGCATTTAGTGTGGAAAAGCTAAGGCCGGCGGCCATGGCATCAATACTGGTGACCAGTGCCAATGCAAAAAGCATCCGGAACCGTATCAGGGGTTTGACGTCCTCAATATTGAACGATTCGATGATCATTCTAACCCCTATAAAAACCAAAAGTGCAAAAGCAACCCAATGGTCAAAGGGCTGGATAAAGCGGTACAAAGCAAACCCAAGCAACCAACCGATCATCGTCATACCCGACTGGAAAACACCAAAAGCGATGCCGCAACGCCAAGCATTCACCTTTGCGTTTTTCTTATCCGAAAGTCCGGTTGCTAGTGATACCGCAAACGCATCCATCGCCAGCGCAAAAGCGGTGATAATAATCGTGGAAAATGACATGTTCTACTCCCCTTGGCTGTATTCGCTGTTAAACCACTCAGCCAGACAGCTTGTTACTTTCGTCGCGCCTTCGCTATTCAGATGCTGATTAGGACTGACGATTTCGCCCGAAAAATCAGTATACTCCAACGCTAAGTCCATCATGTTAAAATCGATATATGTGACGCCCTTCTCTTCAAAGTAATCAGAAAAAGCAGTGTTAATACTTTCATAATTAGTATGCTCAACAAATATCGGTAACCAAGGGATGGTGATAAAAACAACTTCAGTATCATGCTCCCGGCACATTTCAATGATAGCATCCCAATGTTTAGCGTTCGCCGCCATAGCCGGGTTGACATTGAAATCATAATAGTAGTCTTCGAAGTCGGCATATCTTTCCTCGGTCATGATATAGGGCGAGTAACGGCTGCCGTTTTCGTGATTCTCTAGATACGATGAATAATTTTCTTCATAAGGCGTCGGCAATAGGAAACGCGTTTGCCACATTTCGGGCTTTTTCCAGTTGGCGTGGTATTTAAACAGAGGCAAAAAGGCATCAAATTTACGACGTATTCCGGGTTGCATTATCATACCAGTAAATTTCGTTGTAACACCATTAACCGAGCGGTAGACCGTGGTATCCGAGTCCATCGAACGTGAATAGCCAGAATCGGCTGGTGTAGGATAAATCATAGAAAACGTCTCTATAAAAATCACATCGATATTGTCGTGCGTATCCAGCGCTTCTTTAATCAGCAATTCCGCACTCTGCACCGTTTGGCTGGTAGTTGCTATATTATAGGATTGAGCACCGGTGATTTCATCGAACTGCACTGAATGCAGACCCACGATGGCATGCGAATTACCGACAAATAGCACATTGATATCTTCGGCGTCGTATAAACCTTTGATATTGAAGTAACTCTCGTCTTTTCTTAGCGTCAGAACATAGCCGAT
The DNA here is from genome assembly GCA_040883365.1 of Eubacteriales bacterium. Classification (GTDB taxonomy): domain Bacteria; phylum Bacillota; class Clostridia; order Christensenellales; family CALMFG01; genus CALMFG01. Next base: position 809 of record JBFLKV010000022.1, on the reverse strand, counting down.
ACAGATGATCAGTATGACCGTAATCGCTGTAACGATGACGCCGCGAAAGAGTCCATTTTTTTGTTTTTTAGTTAGAGCCATATATATCTATCCTCACTAAAATTGGAAGTAAATAAACTGATTGACGACGTTATCCCCATAAACACCAAAAATGCTAATAATCAAAATTACGAGCACAATCAATGTGTGCCGAAGCCCCAGTGGTCGCGCTTCCAGCCAAGTCACAATGTTTTTTCGGCTGTTGAATATTTCGGCGATAATCAAAACAACAACAGCAATTATCGCAACTGTGCGATCCTGCTGATCCAGACCGACAAATAGCGAACCAAGGGACTGAGGCATAGCGGCCGCTGTGAACATCTGCTTAAACACCAGCACCGATTTACCCAGCGTAGCCGAACGGAAGAAGACCCAAGCCAAAACAACCGACGTCAGCGTAATGATGTAAGAAACCGTCAGTGAAACTCCCCGTACGCCTTTGTTTTCATGTGTAACCAGTGGTTTTACCAACGGTCGAGTAGCGCGTTCAATAATCTGATAGACAGCATGTAAAAGCCCCCAGAGAATAAATGCAAAGCTGGCACCATGCCAAAGGCCGCTAATCGCAAAAACCAAAAGAATATTGATGTATTGCCGCGTCTGCCCTTTCCGGTTGCCACCCAGCGGTATGTAGACGTAGTCACGAAGCCATGTGGTGAGTGAAATATGCCAACGGCTCCAAAACGCCTGGATGTTTGTCGCAAGGTAAGGCGATTTAAAGTTTTGCATCAACCTAAAACCTAGAATCTCAGCAACGCCGATGGCTATCA
>JBFLKV010000177.1:0-3590 GCA_040883365.1 Eubacteriales bacterium | reverse complement strand
ACAGCACCCATGTCAGCGAAACAAACACAAAGGTCAAGAGCTGATGAATCGCAGACGGAATCTTTATCCGGCTTAAAAGGCTTTCGGGGTGCACGCGTCTCCCGCGCTCCATCAGTTTTTCCACCACCAGAATCAATCCATGCATCAGCCCCCACAGGATAAACGTCCAGTTCGCGCCATGCCAAAGTCCGCTGAGCACAAAAACAATCAGGATATTACGATACGTCATCCAAGCGCGTTTATTTCGGTTACCGCCCAGTGGGATATACAGATAGTCTCGAAACCACGTGGAAAGCGAAATATGCCAACGGCTCCAAAACTCACTCACCGAGCGAGAAAAGTACGGCATCTTAAAGTTCTCCATCAGCCCGATACCCAGCAATCTGGCCGAACCGATGGCGATATCCGAGTAAGCTGAGAAATCGCAGTATATCTGCACCGCAAACCCGAGCGTTGCCAAATATAGATAGATGCCATCATAGCTATATACATCGTTATAGACCGTATTGACCAAGACGGCCACGCGGTCGGCGATGACCACTTTCTTAAAAAATCCCCACATGATGCGCATCACTGCCTGCAAAAATTCCTCGTAGGTGAGGCGATGCTTCACCTTAAACTGTGGCAGCAATCGTTCACTGCGCTCAATCGGCCCCGCCACCAACTGCGGGAAAAAGCTGACATACAGCGCAAAATACCCAAGATGCTTTTCAGCCGGACGAACCCCGCGATAGACATCGATGGTATAGCTAAGCGTTTGGAAAGTATAAAAGGAAATGCCCATAGGTAAAAGTATATTCAAGCTGTAGGCGCCTTGCCCTCGATGAAAAAGCACATCCATCAATTGATTGTAGGCGTCGCTGAAAAAGTTGAAATACTTAAACACAAATAAAAGCCCAAGGTTGGTCAACAGACTGAGCAGCAAAAACATCCGCCGCTTTCTTTTGGTGTCCTGTTTTTCCATCATCAAGCTGGCAAAATAGTCAATCAAAGTGGACGCGACAATAAGGATAATATACTTGGCGTTCCAGACCATATAAAAATAGTAGCTGGCCGCCAAAAGCAGCACCCACCGCCACTTTTGCGGGAGCAGATAGTATATGGCCACCACCAATGGCAAAAAAACAAGATATTGGAATGAGTTAAAAAGCATAAAAGGCGCTAACCATCCTTCAAAAAAAATAGACGATAATTAAAAGTCCATGTACTCCAGCCAAGAAGGGCAAAAAAATAGCCCTCAGCTTTAATTAACCTATTATACCATACGGGGGTGGTTTGTAAATGATGATTGGCGAGGTGAGATTGGCTTTATCAATATGTTGATATTTTACTTTGTTCCATTTTATAGTAAACTATTAGATAGGAATTAGCTTGCTTTATAAGTGCTCATTGCATTCATTAATATAAGTAACTTACCACTGAAGGAGGCCCCCTATGCTCTACAGCATCTCCCTAGAAAGAATCTCGCTTAGCGAATACCAAGCTTTGCTAAAAAAGCAGACCCTCGTGCCCAGCCGTCAGATTCTGTGGGACGATATCGACGCACGCTTTTCTGCGATTAAAGCCCAAGGCATCGCCGATTTAGCCACGCTGAAAAAGGAGCTAGCTAAGCCGGATAAGCTGGCGGCGTTTGCCGAAAAATCGGGCGTTCCGGCAGAATATCTCAATATCCTTCGGCGGCAGATGGGAAGCCTTACGGCCAAGTCGGTGAAAATCACTGAGTTCCCAGGGCTGAACAGCACCCTCGTCGAAAACCTGCAAACCCAAGGGTTTAAGACCGCCAAGGACGTATTTGAGAGCGACCAACCGTTGGATAAGGAATTGACCTGTCTTTGTGACCTCACGCGCATCAATGGCGTGGGTGCGGTGGCAGCGCGACTGTTCTATGATGCTGGCTTTCGTTCTATCGAGGATATGGCCCAAGCGGACGCGAAGGATATACTGGAGAAAATCACGACGGTAAACGCAGAAAATCAGTTCTATAAAGCCACCCTTGGTTTAAAGGACATGCAGTTTTGCATCGATGCCGCATCGCTTCTGATCAAGTACACATAGAAAATAATGAACTAAAAAAGACAGCGAAAGCATAAACGCTGTCTTTTTTCTTTTAAGTTTTGAAGGTTTATCGTATAAGTCTTTAATTAATCATTATAGATATATGGCCGACGCATATAGTAGAATGTGCCATCATAAGGCGTCACCACCACTGTGTTGTAAGAGCCCGCACAGTGCGCGACCAGTAACGTGCCATTCTTGTCCCAACCGACCACGATGCCCACATGGTTCATGCCGCCTGCCGATGGTGGCTGACGGAACACCATATCACCGGGCAGTATTTCGTCCACGGTTAAAGGCTCACAGTTTGGCCACTGGTAGTAGGTGGCGATACCAAAGTTGCTACGTACCTCAGTGGGGTCAAAACCGGCGTTGATCAGCACCCAGACCGCAAAGCCACTGCAGTCCAAACCATAAGGTTCGGTTTTACGCGAACTTGAATTGTACTTCACCGTACCCCAGCGGTCATCCCATCCAATCACATAGGATTTTCCACCCAGATAGTACTCCACTTTTCCTTGCAGAATAAACGAAGTCTCCACAATCTCACGTCGCCATTCCGGCAGATTATCCGGCAAAACAGTGCGAATTTTTAGTACATCCCGACTGGTTGCGCTGACTGCCGCATTTTCATATGACCACGCCTGCAAAAGCGCTGTCACATCGGTGTCGTTGCCATAATTGCCAATCACATTGGCTTCAAATTTAACGGTATCTCTTCCTGAGAAACCGGGTTTAATCGTCTCATTGCCTTCGGTGAATACCCAGCGTATTTTATCCAGCGGTACGATATAGTCTAGGTCAGAAACTTTAAGGCGCGTACTTTTCAGAGCAGAGACCGTCGCCCAATCCTGCCATCCGTCTATGCCCTCCACCTGAAACTGAATCTTGACATCGACATCCATATTGAATTGGCCCGTTTCCACAAACTGCAAGAATAGGTCATCCGGCAAATCCACTACAATTGTCGCTTTTTTATAGCTGACATTGCCTTTGTTCTCCATGCCATAAATGGTATAAGTCGCACGTTCTCCGCCGCAATACGTGGCCGCGTCCAAATTTTCGCCCGAGCGTATCGAACCCAGTTTCATTTCGGGTGCACCGAAACCGTGTGTTAAGTCTGCTGTAATGCTGAAAACGCCTTCCATACCGCTGACATTCGCCGAAGCCTTGGCTGTCAAATCAACCGTGCTCTGCTTCCCGTTCGATGTCGAATATGAATAAAAAGCATCAGGATAATGGAGCGTAATCCACCGCTCAGCCATCTCTTCGGTGATCAGATTGCCTTGCTGCCAAGTAATGGTATGGTTGGTCATATCGACCGTACCGCCGCCTGCATCCATCACCTCTGCGTTTGCAGGATAGGTGACCGAAATAGCCACGTTGCTAAGATCAAGCCCATTGTCCTCCGAATTGCCATAAAGCGTAAGACCATAAGTCACCTCGCCGCCAGCGGCAGGTTCTTCGGTGGGATAATCCTTATACAGCATCAGCATCCAATCGGATGGATTGGTGACCGGGTCAACATAAACCTT
>JBFLKV010000176.1:0-2801 GCA_040883365.1 Eubacteriales bacterium | reverse complement strand
TCTTATCCATCGCTATCCGCAACAATAAATCGATGAAGGTTTTTGTGTAGAGAATATAGTTCTCTTTTATATTGATTAGTTTTTTACAGCTTAGGAAGGCAACGACCATTTGCAAATTTTCGTCTTTACTCACTTCCGACTCATCATATGGCTTATACGCCAACCATTCAGTCTCTTTATCATTTCTTTCAAGTCCCTTGCTTTCAAAATCAAACTCTATTCCTTTGAGTAATGTTTGAATCTCCAAACACATTTTCTTTTTAAGTTTACTGATGATTTTTGAAGCCTTTTCGTTCTCCTCAGCCGAAAGCTTTTCCGTCTGCTCGCTGTCTTTTTTTCGGCAGTCGTGCCATTTAAATATTAGGCTTAGTATCAGCACAATTAATAAAAGTGCAAATCCCATCATAAAATTTTGTTCCCATTCAAAATCCTCAAAAAGATTCATAATAATAATGAATAAGACGCCCGCCGTAAAAATGCCATTAAGCGTCACCGCCCGCAAATCAAGAGATACTTCTTCTGCTTGTGGCTCAGTCATCTCCCGCATCAGCGCAACCTGCTCCTGCTCAAGCTTTCCATTATCCATAGGTTCTATACATAAGCAAAGCAGCAAAATGGTGAAGTCAATACCGATAGAAAGCAGTAGCGACAACCGAAAAGTTTGACGCGAAACCGTTCCTCTTCTGAAGAATTTCGCGTTCGTCGGCGATACGCCTACAGGGTTCGCTGTTTCAATGACGCTTTCTTTTAGGTTATCTAAATCGCCTTTCCGCTCATCAAAATATTTGTCACGCACATCATAGTTTTGATATCCGGATTTCCTTGCTGTAAAATCAATCATCGGCAACCCATCATGTTTGTCCGAGATAGTTTGTTTGAACTTTTCCAAATAATCGAAATATGCTTTTTTCTCCGCGTTTTCTTGGTTCAGTGTCCCGCCTTTTCTTTGCTCTTCAATACCATCTTCCATTTCACTAACATCAAAAGAGACTGATTCTTGTTCATTAAATTCTTTTTTATCGGCTTTTTTCCAGCTATTGATTGCGCGCAAGTTCCTAAAGATGATCTCAATATCATTTTTTTCTTCTTCAATTTGTTTCTGAGCCTCATCTTCCTGCTCTTGACTTATATCTGCTCTTATCGCATTCTTACGAATGATCGCTATCGCATTCTTAACCATTCCCACATCAATGTTAGTAAGTGCACTATCATAGTCTTCACAGTCACTGTTTTCGCTGTCAGGACAGCCTTTGCTGATTGTATCCAGCATTTTAATCAGTGTGGCTACCTCAGCCTGCTTTTCGTCATCACTTCCGCCGATTAAATCACTATTTTCGCTTAATAATTCTGCCATCATCGCTACATTTTTTTGGTCGGTCAACTCATAGCTGAACAGCATCGCGTCTATTTCTTTGGCGTATCCATTAAATGTTTCGATTTCCTCCAAAAGCTCAGATTTGATGGTGTACGCTCTACTATCAATTTGATTCATAATAAAAGCCTTTGAAAAAAAGATAGAGATGCACATACAAAAGACCAGCACAAAAACATATACGACGCGTTTGATCTTTTTTTTGAGCTCTTGGGCTTTATCAAAAGGCGAGTTATTGGCGTCGGTTTCGTCAGAAGGCGAGTTTTTGACACCGATTTTGTCAAAAGGCGGGTTTTTGGCGCCGATGCTGACGCCCAGCGCCACAATCGTCGCTTGAATACTGAATGTTAAAAACAGCGCAATCGGTGTGTTCACAATCTGCTTCATACTGGAGTAGGTCGCCATGTATGAAACGATGGAAAGAAAGAAGATGCTGGAATGCAAAACATGTGTGGTGACTTTTTGGTTCTGACTTTTGAACAGCAGCATGCGGATAGATAGCATAAAATGCGAAGCGCTCTTTATCGCCTCCACAGTATTATCGAAAAAACCTAAAACCGCTTTATATCCTTTTGCGATTACTCTTGCAACCTTACTCAGGATTTCTCTTAACATATTTCGGTTTACAATCAATAAAAAGACGTATACAAGCAAGCAAATGAGTACTATGGGGATCCATAGCATGTAATGATCTATTAAATTTCTGATATACGAAAAAAAACGTTCCATATCCCCGCCTGTATGCGTTTTTAAAATATTCTTCAGTTTAGCCAAATAACACTCTATTAGAATATATTCTAAAGGAGATGTTTTTAACCATCAAGCTATTTTTTGGCATTTAAGCCATATATCACTATGTTGATTGATTTGGGCGATTTTCATAAGAAAACACGAGATATCTTCTATTTATTGGCTGTTATTTTTAGGATATATTTCTTTGTTTTTCTTATAAGCACTTTCTTAAAAAGGCTCATAATTGCCGTACAAGTTATGTTATAATAGGCAAAATCAATGCTTGAGGTGCACTATGCGAAAAAAAGATCCCATCACTTTGTCCAAAGAAAAAAAAGCCGCCATGGCTGAAGTCGTCAAACTCTATTTTTTTGAGGAACGCGATGAGGAACTGGGCGATTTAGCCGCTAGCCTATTTGTCGATTTTGTCGTGGAAAAATTGGCGCCAGAATTCTATAATCAAGGCGTCTATGACGCATATCGATTTTTAAACGAGCGCTGCGAAGAAGTGTTGGGGATTCAGATTTGATAAAGCAATATGCTTTTTAAAACATGTGTATACAATAAAATCAAAAAAAGCCCGCAAAGCATAATGATTTCATCATGCCTTACAGGGCTTATTTTTTTACTATTTTGATTCACGTAAAACCGTTTATAGTTTTACTTTAAAAGCTTGCGCTAGATGAATAAGTTTGTG
>JBFLKV010000175.1:0-7238 GCA_040883365.1 Eubacteriales bacterium | reverse complement strand
TGAAGCGCTTAACACGGCAATGGAAAAAATGGATAAAACCATTTCTGTTTTAACCGAAGAGCTAGCACACATTCGCGCTGGCAGAGCTAACCCGCAACTACTTGATAACATTAAAGTGGATTGCTATGGCTCGATGATGCCAATTAATCAGGTGGGCAACATATCGGCGCCCGAACCTCGGATGCTTATTGTTTCCGTTTGGGATACCAATTTGATTCCCGAAGTTGAAAAAGCGATTATGAAGTCTGATTTAGGGATTAACCCTGCAAATGATGGCAAGGTGATTCGTCTGGTGATGCCGGAATTGACTGAAGAGCGCAGAAAAGATTTGGTTAAAGTGATTAAAACCTTTAGCGAAGAAGCAAAAATTGCGCTTCGTTCTATTCGTAGAGATGCGATTGACCATTTTAAGAAAGATGAAAAAGCGTCTGTGATTACCGAAGACGATTTAAAAGATTTGGAAAAAGAGATTCAAGAAACCACAGATGAGCATGTCAAGACTATTGACAAAATGATGAAGGATAAAGAATCAGAAATTATGGCGGTCTAGTGGACTCAATTGTGGGGCTGACATTGGAAGAAGCCAAGAAAGCAGCAACCGTGGCAGGTATGCATTTGGATATCGTTCATTACAGTGCTAAAAGCAGATGGGTGGACGCAGATACGGATATTGTGATCAGGCAAGCTAAAAAGAATGATTGCATAGAAATCGTTGTATCCGCATTCCAGACAAAACCTAGTACTTAAAAAATAAGCTCCCAAGGTGTTTGCCTTGGGATTGTTTATTGATGGTGGAAGAAACGATTGAGTTTAATACAAAAATTATTACAAAAAAAGAATAGAAAACAGAATCGAGATTTTTCGGATCTTGACTTATCCAAAATGCCGGCACATGTTGCTTGCATTATGGATGGCAATGGCCGGTGGGCCAAACTAAAAGGCCTGCCTCGTGCAGCCGGACACCGTGAGGGCATGGAGCGCGTGAAGGATATCGTGCGCTATAGCAGCGATATCGGGGTTAAGGTGCTGACGCTATACGCTTTTTCCACCGAGAATTGGAAGCGACCCAAAACGGAAGTCGGTGTTTTGATGGGGCTTTTGGTGGAATATTTGCGATCCGAGATTGAAGAATTACATAAAGAAAACGTGCGACTTTTGACTTTGGGAGATATCTCGCGTTTACCCGAAACCGCAATGAAAGAAGTGGCGGCGGCAAAGGAAAAGACCAAAAACAACACCGGAATGATTCTTAATATTGCGCTTAATTATGGTTCGCGTTTGGAGATCACCCAAGCGGTTAGAAAACTGGCCGAAGAAGTGAAGGCCGATACGCTTAAGCTTGAGGATATCAATGAATCTGCGATTGCTGAGCATCTGTATACGGCGGGTCAGCCCGATCCGGACTTGGTGATTCGAACCAGCGGTGAACAACGTATTTCAAACTTTTTGCTGTTCCAAATCGCCTATGCGGAAATTGTTTTTATCGAAGAAAACTGGCCGGATTTTGATTGTGATCAATATAAAAAAGCACTCTTGATTTACCAGAATAGAAAGCGTCGGTTTGGAGGACTATAGATGGCGGAGAAAAAATCATCATTACTGATACGAAGTCTGGTAGCTATTCCACTAATTTTACTTTTAGTGATGGCACTGTTCTTCCCAAACTGGTTTTTACGTGGTCTCATTTATATTATTTCATTGATCTCTCAATATGAAATCGTTCGCGCGGCCAACCGGAGAATCCCCAACATGAACCATCATTTGCCTTTTATTATAGCGGCAGTTGTTCCCCCGATATTTCTCTTTTTCGGATGGAAGTTTGTCGTGTTGGCTTATAGCATCGGCGTATTTTGGATGATGACAGAAGCGATTTTCAATAAAAAGCGGGATATGAATACCTTGATGTTGGGTATTTTTACCCTGATTTACCCGTCCGTTTTTTTCACCGCATTCTTTGGGATTTCGCTCTTTTCGAATGTTCAACTTCGCGTGCTACTGATTTTAATCGCGATGGTGACTGCGGTTGCAACGGATACTTTTGCCTATTTTATCGGGATTACGTGGGGTAAGCATAAACTGATTTCGCGTATCAGCCCGAAAAAGTCAGTTGAAGGCGCAATTGCCGGATATATCGGTGGCTATCTTGTGTTGATTTTGCTTGGCTATGTGTATCGGCGGGTGACGGGTATAGATATCAACATGATTCATTTTGTCATACTAGGGGCTGTATTGCCCGCAATGGCGCAGATTGGCGATTTAGTTGCATCGCTGGTTAAACGTTACTTTGGCATTAAAGACTTTGGCCATCTTTTTCCTGGGCACGGGGGCGTTTTAGATCGGTTTGATAGTGCTTCTTTTATCAGCCCGTTGATTTACCTATATTTTACTTTGGTTTATGGAAGTTTAATCATTTAATTAATATGAAAAAAATAACGATTTTAGGATCAACCGGATCAATCGGGAAGCAAACGCTTGATGTGATTGACCAAAATAAAAGTGAATATGCTGTTTCGGGATTATCCTGTGAAAGCAATGTGGATTTGCTTATTGCGCAAGCCAATCAATATCGCCCGGAAGCCGTTTGTCTTTCCGGCGCAGCGCATTCGGATAAGCTGGAAGCGAATATACCCGCGGGTACGACGGTTTTTTATGGTCAGCAGGGTTTGCACCGCATGGCCGTAGAAATTCCGGCTGACACGGTTTTGATATCAGTGGTGGGTATTGCAGGGCTTTTGGCACTGGAAACATGCATCAAAAACGATAGGCGCGTGGCTTTGGCCAATAAAGAAGCACTAGTGTGCGGCGGCCGTGTGGTCCGGGATTTATTGGATGCTAAAAAAGCCAAATTATATCCTGTAGACTCTGAGTTATCTGCGATATTTCAGTGTTTAAACAATGGATTTGAAACCGAGGATGTACATCGATTGATTTTGACGGCATCCGGCGGTCCTTTTCGTGAGTGGGAGAAAGCGGATATTGAAAAAGCGATGCCCGAGCAGGCATTAAAGCATCCCAACTGGAACATGGGAGCAAAGGTGACGATTGACAGTGCGACATTAATGAATAAGGGTCTGGAGTGTATGGAAACGCGTTGGCTTTTCGATATACCGCCTGAGAAAATCGATGTGCTTGTGCATGAAAAAAGCATTGTGCATAGCATGGTGGAATATACGGACGGTAGTGTTTTATCACAGATGGGCGTGACGGATATGCGTCAACCCATCCAATATGCGCTGGGTTTCCCCAAACGCTATGGTGCGCCGGCAGGATTTTTGGACTTTACACAATTAAATCTGACATTTAAAAAGCCAAGGATTGAGAACTTTCCTTGTCTTTCACTAGCGTTTGAGGCACTAAACGACGATGGCGGCTCATCGGCTGTGGTGCTGAATGCGGCCAACGAAGTGGCGGTGCAGCAATTTTTAGACGGCAAATTTTTGCTGGGTGGCATACCCAAAATCGTGGAAAAAGCGATGCACCATTTTGGGGGTCAGAAACTGACAGATACAAACGCGATACTCGCGATGGATAAAGAAGTGCGGGCGTATGTGAATACGCTGTAGAATAATGGAGGCATTATGTTTGGAACAATTTTAGGATATATTGGTGCAATCTTGGTGATTGCATTTATGATTATGGCGCACGAACTCGGACATTTTACAGCCGGACGTGCTTTGGGTTTTGCAATTGATAAATTTGCGATCGGTTTTGGGCCAAAATTGATCTCTTGGAACAAAAGAGAAACGGAGTTTTCTATTCGTCTTCTTCCGCTAGGCGGCTTTTGCCTTTTCCATGGTGAAGATGAAAACAGCAGTGACCCGCATGCATTTAACAACCAAAAGGCGTGGAAACGTTTAATTGTAATTGTCGCAGGTGCAGTGGCCAATCTGATTACCGCTGTACTGGTTTCTATTGTGATATTGAGTGTTTATGGGGACGCACAACCCGTGGTGCAGGAAGTAACGCCTGCTTCACCGGCCGCAGAATATGGCATTATGGAAGGCGATGTGATTCGCTCATATCAAGGTCAAGATATCGACTTTGCTATCGAGATGTCTTTGGCGCTTTCAAAATCCGACGATGCGGTGAATTTGGATATGACCGTCGAACGTGATGGTGAGCTGATTAACTTAGAAATTCCACGCCAATATGATGAAGCTGAAGAGCGATATTTAGCAGGGTTCTCGTTTACGCAAGAAGCCGTGGATTACTCGCTCGGTGAATCGATCACCCTAAGCTTTAAGTGGCTATACATGATCACAAGGCAAACGTATCAGTTCTTAGGCGGGTTATTTACAGGACAGACCAGCACGAAAGATATGGGCGGTATCTTGATGGTGACCGACACGATTCAAGAAGCATTTCATATATCCTTTGGTATGGTTTTACAGATGGTTGCATTGCTAAGCGTTAATTTGGCTATTGTCAATATGTTACCGTTACCGGCTTTGGATGGCGGTAGGGCGGTATTTATCGCCATTGAGGCCATCTTTAGAAAACCTGTAAAGCGCGAGATTGAGGGCACGATTCATGCCATCGGCATGCTATTGTTGTTTGCGCTGATGTTCTTTTTACTGTATCAAGATGCGATACGGAAATGGTTCTAAGGTACGAAGTGATGTCTAAAAAAATTATGATTGGCGATGTGGCTGTGGGCGGGAAAAACCCGGTGGTTATTCAATCGATGACCAACACAAAAACATCAGATATAGAAGCATCAATGCAACAAATATCTGACCTTGAGCAAGCCGGGTGCGAACTGATTCGTCTTTCGGCGCCGGATGAAGCCAGTGCAAAGGCGTTTAAAACGCTAAAAAGTAAAGCAACGGTTCCTTTGATTGCAGATATTCATTTTGATTATAAATTGGCTGTGCTTGCCATTGAAAACGGCGCGGATAAAATCAGGATTAACCCCGGGAATATTGGAGACGACACACGCGTAAAAGCAGTCGTTGACGCGGCTAAAGCAGCGCATATACCCATCCGTGTGGGCGTCAATGGCGGCTCTATGGAAAAGGAAATTCTGAAAGAGTATGGGAATACGGCCAAAGGTTTAACGGAATCGGCGATAAACAGTGTTCGCAGACTGGAAAAAATGGGCTTTTACGACATGATTGTTTCCATCAAATCCTCTTCGGTACAAAAAACCATTGCGTCCAACCGTTTGCTGGCCGAAGCGATGGGTTATCCTATCCATATCGGGGTGACAGAAGCGGGCACATATGATTCGGCTGTCATTAAATCTGCGGCGGCGTTTGCGCCTTTGCTTTTGGAAGGCATCGGGGACACCATTCGCGTCTCGATTTCCGGCGAGCCGGTACGGGAAGTTTATGCGGCAAAGAAGATTCTAAGCGCAATCGGTATACGGCAGTTTGGGGTGGAGATTATATCCTGCCCGACGTGTGCGCGTACAGATATTGACGTAGAAAAGCTGGCTAATGCCGTTGAATTGGCATTGAAGGATTACGACAAGCCGCTGACAATTGCGGTGATGGGCTGTGCGGTGAACGGACCGGGCGAAGCAAAAGAAGCGGACATTGGTGTTGCGGGCGGTAAGGGTGAAGGACTGATATTCGTCAAAGGCGAAAAAGTGATGAAGGTCAAAGAAGCGGATTTGCTGGAAACACTGGTACGATATATCAAAGAAAATTTTTAAGGAAATATTTTAAGCTAAAGTTTGGTCAAAACGGCTACACTTTAGCTCGTTTTTTAAGGTGGCGAAAGGTATGATATATACGGTTTCATCTACACAGAATACTGCCATTAAGGCAATTAAAAAATTATCTTCTGCAAGGTCGCGTAAAAGCAGTGGTTTATTTTTGGTCGAGGGTGAGAAATGTGTGCGCGAGGTGATGGGCATTGAAGGCCTTTGTACACAATTGATTGTCTTAGAGCAAGAAAAGCAAGAATATAGTGATTTACTAGAACACTACAGTGGAGATGTTTTTTTTGTTAGCGAACCGGTTTTGGAATCCATATCCACCGTTAAGTCACCGCAAGGCATTATTGCCGTTTGCAAAGATTCAAAACTAAATTTGGCAGAGGCAGATGGGCTTGTTATCATATTGGATGGCATCAGCGACCCCGGCAACCTTGGTACCATCATCAGAACGGCCGACGCGGTGGGTGCGGCGAGGGTTTTAACACTGGATGAAAGTGCTGACTATTTAAGCCCAAAGGTTGTGCGCGCCAGCATGGGTAGTGTTTTTCATATACCCGTGAAGAAAGTAGATATGGCGGAGTTACTCAGCTTAAAAGAGGCAGGATATATGCTATTGGGCGCTGACCTTGCTGGCGAAACTGACTTTGAGGTAGAACAAAAGAATATTGGCCTAGTGATTGGGTCGGAAGCCCATGGCATATCAGAAAACGTCAAGGGCCTTTTAGATAAAAAAATTAAATTGCGAATGTTCGGTCAGGCCGAAAGTTTAAATGCTGCCGTAGCGGCTGGGATTTTAATGTATAAAATTGTTGAAATGTAAATAAAATCACTTATAATCTTAACAATAAAAGGGTATAATGATTAGAACTCGGGGAGGTAAATAATGTATAATTATGATAAAGATGAACCGCTATCCGTCATAGGTTGGATCGGTACAATCCTATTACTCATGATACCCATTGTGGGAATGGTTATGATATTTGTTTGGGGATTAGGTGAAGGGAATCAATCCCGAAAGAATTTCGCTATAGCGAGTTTAATCGTTTCACTTTTGCTATTTGCGCTTTTTATTGTCGCTATGATTTTCAATGGCGATATAATTATGACTGTATTTAATCAGATTAAAGGCTTAACCCCATATTAGTTTAAAAACGCACCCGCAAGTGTCTTAAGGCTTGTTATAACTTTATGCTTATGGGTGTGAAGGGTTAGGTCTGCTTAACAGAGGCCATCCACTTTTTTTGCGGTGGGGGCATTTTTTTAATCCTGAAGGACGTTGATTAGGGACGCTTAGTATCAGCGGGTGCTTCTTATGGAAGACCAAAAGTAAATAATTTTTATGATGTGCTATTATATGAATATTATATATTGAGAGTAGCAATGTAAAAAATGAGGTAAATGTAATGGACTGCAAGATTCGAAAATGGCGGCTTTCGGATGCTGAGGGTATGGTCAAAATCATGAATAATCAAAGTGTGTTAGATAACTTGCGGGATGGGATTCCTTACCCATACACGATTGAAGATGCCAAAACATATTTGCAGATGAAGCTTGATGAAGAAGAGGGCAAGTCTTA
>JBFLKV010000174.1:0-11332 GCA_040883365.1 Eubacteriales bacterium | reverse complement strand
TTTGCTTATATTCAATTTCTCGCGTCATTAAACTGTTCACTTTGTCCAAAAAAGCCTGTTCTATGTTTTTCGGCTCAACCGAAGAGTGATAATTTATAATGGCTGTTTTGTCTTCTCCTGAAATAAAACGATAGGTTTTGTCAAAAGACGGTTTCATTTCCGTCAAAAAAGCCTGTCTTAAATGGATAATACTTTTTGCGTGTTTTGCGAGTTGTTCGTTATAAACACCAATTAATCTTTTCTCATCTATGCCAATCTTTCTTTTAAGCAGCGCATTTTTTTCAGCCAATATCTGATAATAAGATTTTAAATCAAAAAAATAAGCGGGCTTTATTTTTGAAATTTCCATATCAATCAGCCGCCTCCGTAGAGCCGGCGCTTCTTTTACCGCTTTAATATCCTCTGGTGTAAAAGCTATACAAGAGAAATGTCCAAATAAATGACCTATTTTTTTGATTGGCATAGCATTGATGGTAAAACTCTTTGTGCCGTCTTTTTTTAAAATGGCATTCATCGTATTGCTGCCGGCTCTCGTGTTAAAACCCGCATTAATATACGCAGCATCCTTTTCAAAACTGATCATCTGACCATCTCGGTTGGTTCTAAATGATTTACCCGTACTTAAATAATAAATGGCTTCGACTAAATTGGTTTTACCTTGCGCATTTTTTCCATATAAAATATTCAGCCCATTTTGTGGTGAAAGGCTGATTTTATTGTAGTTTCTAAAATCCTTAAGTGAAAGCGATTTAATAAACACGCTTTTAATCTCCGTTTTTTAATATTATATCATACTAAATAAAAAAAGCGATTCACGCATTACACGTAAAATCGCTTGATTTGTATTTTTCTATCTCATCTGTACCGGCAATACCAAATATAGATATTCATCATTTTCACCCGATCGAATCACACAAGGACTGACATTGGTATTGAATTCTAAAATAATATCTTCATCTTCAATGACTTTAAAAACATCGGCTAGATATTTTGCATTAAACGCAATGTCAATATGTTTTCCTTCTAAAAATATATCCACCTGTTCAAACGCTTCTCCCAGTTCGGAAGCCGATGTAATAGTTAAAATATCATCCACCACATTAAATTTTACTAACTTATCCTTTTCGCTTCTTGCTAAAATAGATGCTCTATCCACGCTATCAGCGATGTCGTTTTTATTGAGTTTGATTTTTGATTTATATTCATTAGGCAAAATATTATTGTACTTAATAAATTCACCTTCCAGCAACCGCATAAATATCTGTGTTTTATTTGTTTTTATGCAAGCAATATTATCAGCAAGGAAAATAGATAGTTCATCATCCGTATCATCTAAAATTTTGATAACCTCACGAAATGCCGATGAAGGAATAATTGCCTTTATTTCGGGCACATCACCCTCTAACTGTATTTTTCTAAAGGCTAAACGATATCCATCCAACGCAACAATTTTGAGTGTATTATTTTCGGTTTCCATCAAAACGCCTTTTAATATTGGTCTGGCGTCTGAAATCGCTGCTGAAAAAATGGTGGTGTTTAGCATCTTCTTAAACACCGTTTGTTTTAATACAATAGCACCATTTTCGGGTATAATCGGTAAACCAGGAAATTCAGCTGCATCCATCACCGAAAGATGCGTTTTTGAGTGATTGTTGGATATTTTTAAACGGCTTTCATCCTCCATATAAAAATCGATCGTTCCCGGTGCATATTTTGATAGGACTTCATAAAATACACGCGCAGATACGACAATTTCTCCGGGCTCTAATATTTCGCCGTCCATCACGGTTTGAATACTCAAAGAAAGATTAGTCGCTTTTAGCGTAATCGTATTATCTTTTGCTTGAATTAGAACGCCTTCTAAAATGGGCTTGATATTTCTAAGTTCAACTGCTTTTTCCGCAGTGGATAAACCTTTTAGAAAAATATCTCTATCGCATTTAAAATGGATGGACATGATGGGGTCTCCTTTATTTTTTATCGTTAATATATTTTTTAAGTCGTAGTAGTCGTAGTAGGGGCTGTGGACAGTGTGGATAACCCAGAAAAACAGCCAGTTCTCGGGGGTTTTTATTCCTTTGCCCTGTGTATTATACCATGAAGAACTCGAGAAATCTTGTTGATATCACCTTAAGAAGATGTGTATAACACGAAGGTTAAAAAAGACATCTCCCGCGCGGCACACAGGCACTCAACAGGTTATCCCGAAGCAAAAGGCATGTTACACACAGGTTATCGGCAGCCTATACACAAGCGCTTAAAAAAAATATAGATCAATCAGGACTAGTTATTCTTAACTTTATTAATGAGATCACTGACGGTGATCTTAAATTCTGTGTTTTTTTGCATATCATTGCTGATTTTTTCGCACGCATGCATGACCGTAGTATGATCGCGGCCGCCAAAAATGGATCCGATTTTAGGCAGGGAATAGTCGGTGACATCACGCATGATATACATGGCAATCTGCCTTGGGAAAGAAATTTCACGTGCTCGATTTCGCCCTTTGATATCCTCTTCGGTGATATTATAGTAATCACAGATAATATCGATGACATCTTTGGGATAAATCATTTTCACATCCGATTTAAAGAAGTCTTTAAGTATTTTTTCGCTGGTAGAAAGATCCACCGGCGCATTGTTGATTCTGGAAAAAGCAAAAACTTTTTGCAGCGCACCTTCCAGCTGACGAATATTGGTGAGCGATTTTTCCGCGATAAAGCTTAAAATTTCTTCCGGTATATTAAAGTCAAAGTTTTCTTTGGCTTTTAAGTTATCATATTTGTTTTTTAAAATAGCCATTCGGGTTTCATAATCCGGCGGTTGAATGTCGGCCAAAAGTCCCCATTGAAAACGCGAGGACAATCGGTCCTCAAGTGAAGGAATATCCTGTGGCGGTTTATCCGATGAAATGATAATCTGCTTGTTGGTTTCGTAAAGGGCATTGAAGGTATGGAAAAACTCTTCCTGTGTACTTTCACGTCCGGCGATAAATTGGATATCATCGATTAAAAGCACGTCGACATTACGGTATTTATTCCGAAACTCCACGTTACGGTTGGTTTGAATGGAAGAAATCAACTCATTCATAAAAGATTCACTGGTGACATACATGATATTCGCTTGTTCGTATTGCTGCTTGACATAATTGGCGATGGCTTGCATCAAATGCGTTTTACCCAGACCCACGCCGCCATAGATAAACAGCGGGTTATAGGTTAAACCGGGTCTTTCGGCTACCGCAACGCTGGCCGCATGCGCAAATTTATTGGAACTACCCACAACAAAATTCTCAAAAGAATAAGAAGGATTAAGCTTGATGGATTTGGCTGGCGTTGTATCCGCTTTTAAAGGATTGGTGTTTAAAAGCGACTTTTCTTTGGTCGTTAAAAGCTCGATATCGAAAGTTTCCACATCCACAGGAAAATTAGACTGCGTAATGGTCTGTAGTAGGCAATCTTTGATGGTGGAGATGTAACGATCCACAATCATCTTTTTGTGCAAATCACTGGCCACTTCAAAATAGAAGACATCATTCTCCTGGTTTAAGGGCTTTAATTCCCTTATCCATGTGTCGAAGCTGATGCTTTGAACATTGTTTTTTAAGACCAGCATGGTGTTCTCCCAAAGTTGAGAAAAGCCTGCCATTTTCACTACCTCCTATATATTGTGGATAACTTTCAATATACCTACAAAAGCTATGGTTTATCCACAGAATTGCAGGAAATTCGCCTAAAAAGGGCGGTTTTACAAAAAAAAAATATAAAAACGGCTGAATATCCACAACTTTATCCACAGGCTGTGATTAAAAATTATGTAAACTAACCCGTCTTTATCTGCGTCAATTCTATCATAGATTGAAATAAAAAAACAGGAAAAAGAATAAAAAGAAAGTGAATCTCATGAGAATATTTTTAAAAAAACTCAAACCACAAGATATAGGGATTAAAAATAAGTCACAGCGGATTTATTAAAAGATATGCGTAGTAAGCGTTCGTTAGGATTGTAAACCTTTGTATTATTTGTTGACACGGTTATGGGATTAATCTATAATATAGAAGTCTTTTTGGCAACCAAAAACGAAGGAGTTCGTTTAAATAATAAGCAAGGGGTTTTAGGCATGAAAATGACATACCAACCCAAGAACAGACAACGTTCAAAAGTTCATGGGTTTAGAAAAAGAATGAAAACAAAAGCAGGCAGAAATGTTCTACAAAGAAGACGTGCAAGAGGCAGAAAAGTTCTGTCAGCATAAAACAATAAGTTACAATGTCGCTTTAAAGGCCGCTTGTCACTAAGCAGGCCTTATTGTTTATATTTTGAAAAAAATATAAAAACACAGATGTGGAAGCAAGGCCGTATTGAATAGAAGTTATTCTTTAAAGAAAAATAAATCATTCCGCTATGTTTATCGGCGGGGGAAAACGCTTGGCTATGACAGCCTTTCCATATGCTATGTAATGAAAAGAACACCCGGTTTACAAGTGGGCTTCTCAGTTTCTAAGAAAATTGGAAAAGCAGTGGTGAGAAATCGCGTCAAGCGGCGGCTGAAAGAAGCTTTTTCGCAATATCTAAATGAGATTAAACCGAACGCGCTGGTGGTTATCGTTGCGCGGCCGGGGATTGAAAAAAAAGATTTTGTTGCGACAAAGAAAAATTTAGAGCGGCTTTTACAAAAAGCAAAACTCTTTAAAGAGACGAGATGAATGAATCGGAATGAAAAAAGTTTTAATTTTTCTGATCGATTTTTATAAAAAAGCGATATCGCCATATCTTCGGCCCTCGTGCAGGTTTACACCGACCTGTTCGGAGTATGCCAAACAGGCGATATTGACGCATGGTGCATTTAAGGGTTTTTTTATGGGACTGTACCGCGTACTGCGATGTAACCCGTTTAACAAAGGCGGATATGATCCGGTGCCCCCAAAAGCAAGTAAGCGTAAATAACGCTATCAATATTCTAGGAGGAATAGAAGTTGGGTTTTCTTCAAAACAATTTTATTTCAAGATTCTTTTTGGTGGTCTTCAACTGGTTAGGTGACTTTTTTGGAGACTATGCAATAGCCATTATTATTTTGACCGTTATCATTCGTCTGGCTATGCTGCCAGCCGACATCAAGCAGAAAAAAAGCTCGCGCGATATGGCAAAGATTCAGCCTCAGTTGAACGAACTGAAAAAGCGCTATGCAAACGATCCATCGAGGATGCAAAAAGAGCAACAGGAATTGTACAAACGCAATAATGTTAGACCGATGGCGGGATGTTTGCCATTGTTGATTACACTTCCTATATTCTTTGCGTTTTTTGGTTCTTTAAGAATGCTTGCAACTCAGCAGACCGTGGATATGATTATGCAAGGTCTGGTCAACGGCGTGGAAAACATTCATATTCCAAGCTTTCTGTGGGTGAACAATTTATGGCAACCGGATACGGGCATCGCGCCTATCTTGCCGACGGGCAAATATCTGATGCGCTTTTTGGTTCAAAATGGTGAGTATATCACACCGCAAACGCTGGCGATTATGCAGTCCAAAGGACTTTTGGAGTTTTCAAACACTGGAATTAATATCACAGCGGCATATGAATCGTTGGTTAATGGTATCATTGCGGCCAATGGAAAAGCGGGTCATAACAATGGTTGGTTTATTCTACCGCTACTCTCGGGTGCCGGTTTATTCTATCAACAATGGATGCAGCAGAAAAGCAACCCAGCGATGGCCGAACAACAGGGCGGAGCGATGATGATGTGGTTTATGCCGATCTTCTCCGTTTATATTTGCTGGATTTCGAATGCAGCTTTCGCGCTCTACTGGGTGGTTTCCAACCTGTATGCACTTGCACAGATGTTTATCGTTAACAAAGTGCTTGATAACAAACAAGCAAAAATGACTCAAAACGTAATTAATAGATA
This sequence comes from Eubacteriales bacterium, assembly GCA_040883365.1. Taxonomy (GTDB): domain Bacteria; phylum Bacillota; class Clostridia; order Christensenellales; family CALMFG01; genus CALMFG01. The sequence goes on along the minus strand of JBFLKV010000174.1, from coordinate 5,421 downwards.
ACGAAAATAGGTTTTAAATAGGGCAGGAAAGGAGCTAATTTGACGTATGGATGAAATGATTGCAAAAGGTAAGACCGTAGACGAAGCCATTGCTAAAGCACTGGATGAGATGGGTCTTTCCCTAGATGAAGTCGAAATCGAAATTCTTGATGACGGCGGCAGCTCTTTACTGGGTTTTGGAAAAGCAAAGGTCATGTTAACCCGAAAACAAGGTTTGACAAACAGTGCCGAGAATTTTTTAACCGAAGTGTTTGCAAAGATGGGCGTCAGTGCTAACTTGAATATTGAAGAGACTGATGAGTCAATTAGTATCGACATTATTGGAAACAATTTGGGCGTGCTGATTGGACATCGCGGAGAAACGCTGGACGCGTTGCAGTATCTAACCAGCCTGGTGGTGAACAAAGGCAGTGCAGACTACAAGCGGACACTGCTAGACACCGAAAACTATCGGCAGAAGCGGGAAAATGCGCTGATGAAGTTGGCGAACAAATTGGCAAAAAAAGTGATTGATACTAACCGCAGAGTCAAGCTGGAACCCATGAACCCATATGAGCGAAGAGTGATTCATGCTACCTTGCAAAACAATCCAAAGATTCGGACTTACAGTCAGGGTGAGGATCCTTACCGAAATGTAGTTATCGAAAAAATAAGATAGAAAAAACAAAAGAGCTGAGGTTCAGCTCTTTTTTTTATGCGTCCGATGATTCTAGCTGCGGTTCGCTATTGGGTAAATAGTTTCGCCAACGGTAGAAGTGATAGTTTAAAACGGCACCAACCAATACAATGATGGAGCACCAGTATATCCAGATGAAGAAAAGAAAGATGGAACCGACCGAACCCAAAAGTGAGGGAAACAGGGAGATGCGGGTGAAGTACAGTGAAAAGAAATTGGTGATAATCAACCAGAGTACGGTGGTAAAAAGCGCCCCGGGGAACGCATGAATAAACTTGATTTTGACATTGGTCAGATAAAAGTAGAAAAACCAAAAGCTCATCAGCATCAAAACCACAGGAAAAGTCAAACGCAGCCATGTCCAGATGGCGATAAATTGCTGTGAAATCTCAAGTGGCGAGAAAACTTGCAGGGCAATGGTTTTTCCTAAAACAGAAAAAATGATGACGGTGGCCAAAAGCACCTCAAAAACCAAAGTAAACAGCATGGACCGATAGGTACGTTGATAATTTTTTTTGGCTTGGATGGCATTATAGATGGTGTCGAAAGAAAACATCATAGAACGAATAGCCCGTGAAGAAAACCAAAAGGAAGCGCATGCCGTTGTCACCAGCGGCCAGATTTTACTGGGCATGGAAACTTGCGCAACGATGGAATCAAAAAGGCGCGTGATCGCACTGGGGAAGAGGGTCGCGGAAGCCTCTGAGGCGCCTTCTTTGATGATGGGAAGCAAGCTGGAGGCATACACTAACGTGACGCTCAGCGTAAAAAATGCAACGATAAAAAAATAAGCCAGTTGCGCACCCATGGCATTAATCGCGTTGTCTGAAAAAGAACGTGATGCGATCACAACAAAGCGGGCACTGCGAACAAGGCGCGGATGTTTAGTAAAAAACGGTTTTAACTTTTCTTTTAATTTCATATTGAATACCTAATAAATACAAAAGATATTATACTGTAAAAATAATAATATTACAAATTTTAGACCCATTGTTTGAAGGGCAAATGCGTTTATGATATACTTGTTTGAAGAATTCTAAAAAGAAGGATATAGGCAGCAATATGACCGAAAAAATAAAAGTTTTGCATCCTTCCCAGGTGCTGCTGTTAGGATTTACAACGCTGATTATTATCGGCGCAGTGTTGCTCAGCTTGCCCGTTGCCAGCGCATGCGGACAGTCGGTGGGTATTATTGATGCGCTGTTCACATCCACGTCGGCGGTTTGCGTGACGGGGCTGGTGGTGCTGGATACCGGCACGCAGTTTTCCCTGTTTGGGCAAATCGTCATTTTGATTCTTATCCAGTCCGGTGGTCTTGGTTTTATGTCCATGGCTTCTTTAATTTTTCTGTTGATTGGAAAGCAGATTACATTGCGAGAGCGGATACTGATTAAAGAATCATTGAACGAGTTTAAAATATCCAGCGTGGTTCGTCTGGTCAAAACGGTTTTACAGTTCACTTTTAGTATTGAGCTTTTGGGCGCGGTGTTGCTTAGTTTTCGATTCATCCCACAATTTGGGGTGATAGAAGGCATTTACCGCTCGGTTTTCCATTCCATCTCGGCGTTTTGTAATGCCGGATTCGACTTAAACGGGGGTTTTCAGAGCTTTTCGGACTATGTGGCCGACCCGCTGATTAATTTCACCTTTATCGGCTTGATACTTTTGGGCGGTCTTGGCTTTGTGGTTATCTTTGATATCGTAAACAAGTTGAGAAATAGAAAAAAAACCAGATTGGCGCTCCATTCTAAATTGGTGCTATATGCCTCCGGCATTTTGATATTAGCGGGATTGATTGGCTTTTTTGCACTGGAGCTTAATAACCCCAACACCCTGGGAAATTTAGACACAAAAGGGAAAGTGTTGGGTGGCGTGTTCCAAGCTATCACACCGAGAACCGCGGGCTTTTCCACCATCGACCAAGGGCAGATGAAGATAGGTTCCAAGATGCTAACTATGGTTCTGATGTTTATCGGTGCCTCACCGGCAGGCACGGGCGGCGGCATTAAGACCACGACGGCGGTTGTGGTTTTCCTACTGATAGCCGGTGTGGCGAGAGGTCGCGAGGAAATCACCGTGATGAAGCGGCGCATCAGCCGAGAAATCACACTTCGCGCTATTGCGCTGTTTGTTGGTGGACTGGTTTTGGTCATGACCGTCACTTTCCTTTTGGTCGTTATCGAAAGCGGAAAAGGCGGACTGTTTACTTTTGAAAACATCATGTTTGAGGCGTTCTCGGCCTTTGGTACGGTTGGCTTGGGGACAGGCATTACGCCATATTTAGAGCCGCTTAGCCGTATCGTGGTTATTTTCTCCATGTTCGCTGGTCGCGTGGGTTTGCTTACCGTGATGTATGCGATGGCTAACCGAATGCATCGCACTGATGTGGAAGTACGATATACTGAAGAAAACGTAATGATAGGATAGAAGATTTTTTAACGAGGTAGACTTATGAAAAAACAATTTATCGTGATTGGATTGGGACGGTTTGGGCGCAGTGTAGCAACGTCACTTTCAAGTTCAGGCAACGACGTTTTGGCCGTAGATACGTCCGAAGCATTAGTGGAGGATATAGCCCCGTTTGTCACACACGCGGTACAGGCCGACGCCACCGACGAAAAGGCGCTAAAAGCCTTGGGCATCAAAAATTTTGATGTGGCGGTGGTAGCCATCGGCGGCGATATTCAAGCCAGTATTATGGTGACCATGCTGTGTAAAGAACAGGGTGTACCCAAAGTACTAGTTAAAGCGCAGTCGGATATCCACGCCAAAGTGCTGGAGCGTATCGGCGCGGACAGAATCGTTTTTCCCGAGCGAGATATGGGCAACAAAGTGGCGCTAAACTTGGCTAGCGAAAACATTATCGACTTTATTGAAGTGTCACCAGATTATAGTCTGATGGAAGTGGATACCATTCAAGCTTGGGTGGGAAAAACCTTAATCGGATTGAATTTTAGACAGTTATATAACGTCAACATCATTGCCATCAAAAAAGAAAACGGTGAGATAAACGTCAATCCAGCAGCCAATGAGCCGATTGAAAAAGATGACATCCTCATGGTTGTGGGTTCAAACGATGATATTAGAAAGCTAGTTGACTATATCACCAAACACAAGTAGACGATGCGATTTTTAATCAACGAATTTCCAAACATGGATTTTGAGCCCGAAAAAGAGGGCTACACAAGAATGAAAGAGCCCAGCATGGAAAAGCTACTCTTAATCGCTTTTCCTGTGGGGCTTTTTGTTTGTTGCGTTCTGTTTTTCTTGGCACAAGTCTTCACCCAAACGCAATTAAAGATTTTTTATTTCTTAGACATTGGCTTGCCTGAAATAGCCGAAATCATCTTGTTCATCGTTGGGTTTGTTGTTTTCAATGTGCTGATCACAGTGTTGCATGAAGGAGTTCATGCGCTTTTTTTCCCGGAAGGGATTCGCTCGGAGCGCGTGGGCTTTGGGTTCCATAAAACCGGGGCTTTCTTTGCCTTCTATACCGAGGCGCTTTCAAAAAATCGGATGATTATCACGATGCTGATGCCGTTTGTACTATTCACCCTATTGCCATGGCTGTTGGTGATTATTCTTGACTGTAACATTCCTCTACTCATGATGGCGCTGTTGTATCATGCGTTTTTAGCTTCGGGGGATTTGGTGGGGCTTTATTTGGTCATAAAAAACACGCCGAGAAACAGCGTGCTTAAAAACAAAGGTTATTATACTTATTATAAATAGGGTTTATTCTTTGACAGAGGCCACGCCATTGTCATCGACGGTAACAAGCTTCCAAGCATCTGCCGCAGCGTCTTCTGTAATGTCATCAAAGTAGATATCTGCGCCCTTTAGTTTTTCAATAACGGTAGCATCCGCGGCTTGGTCTACGACAATTATATCATCTGGGTAAAGTTTGTTGTATACATTGACTGCGCCAACAATCAGCGTCGCGTTCTGGGCCGGATCCTCACTCACCACCATCAAGGCCTTAATGGTGGCCAAAAAGTCAGACATATTGACGGTCGGTGAAGGGGTGGGTGTGGCGGACGACGAAGGCATAGACACGCTTGTGGGTGTCGGATATGCGGTGGCTTGCTGTTGCGCGGCTGAAGCTTTGTTAAATTTGATGCCCGATGCAAAGAATGAGGCAGCAAAGGACAGAATAACGAGTATAACGATTACACTGAACAGTGCTTTTTTCAGGCGTTTGCCGGTACGTTTTTTATTTCTTTTCTGCGTTTTTTTCATCAATTACTCTCCATTATGCGTTTTTCGGTTTATTATATCGTTATCTTTTACATCATACAACCGAAAAAATATAAATATTTGATGAAATCAGCGCTTAAAAATGGTATACTAACCGTCGGTTTTTAAATTTGTGAATTTATTGGGGAAAAAATGAAAAAAATTAATGCAAAATACATTACGCAAGCCGCAATCATTGCGGCACTGTATGTCACACTAACATTGGTGTTTCGGCCCATCTCTTTTGGCCCGATTCAGGTACGTATCGCCGAGATGCTGTGTGTGCTGCCCTTTTTTACACCTGCAGCCGTCCCTGGCTTATTAGTCGGTTGTTTGATCGGCAATGGGCTGGGTACAAATCTTGGCCCGATTGATATTCTACTTGGCTCGCTCGCTACATTGGCTTCTGCCTATTTGGCCAGCAAGATAAAAAAATGGTGGTTGTTGCCTTTTCCTGCGGTGATTATCAATGCCTTTGTTGTGGGCTTTGTGCTGTACTATGTATTGGG
>JBFLKV010000173.1:0-4779 GCA_040883365.1 Eubacteriales bacterium | reverse complement strand
TTTGCATGCTGACTCCGTTGCGGAGCAAAATGCGCGACTTCTGTGATGCGAAGTCAAGCGAGAGGAAGACTGATACATCATAGTTACCGGAAAGTGTGGGATGCATGCTGTATGCGCCCTCAACAATGCGTAAAGGTTTGGGCGTTACTGTGATCGGATCATCGAATGATTGGGTCTTGCAATTATATGGGCAAAAAGTGAAAGAGCCACCTTTGGACAAGGGGTTTAGCACGTCATGCAAAAAACGCTCATAATCCACATTCCCGCCGGGGGAGGACAGACGCGCTGGGGTGCGTTGGGATGGGCGCAGGAAGAAATGATCCATGTGAAGAACATTGGCGTCATACACTTGTGCCAAAAAACTTGAGAGTGTTGTTTTACCGGCCGCGCTATTTCCGTCTATCGCAACAATCGCGCTTTCTTTTTGGCGCATGACCGTATCGATTTTGCAAAGGAGCGGCAATAGTGCGCCATAATCCGCACGGATGACGCGGTAGGCAGGGTGATATAATTGGTGAAATTTTGGCGAATGATGAATGGCAGGGGAACCGCTTTTTTGGTTCTCTGCAATGAGGGTTTGCACATATACCGGGTCAAAAGGCAAAGTGCCTTTTTTACAACAGTCCAAAAAACAGGCTAGTTTTGCTACGAAATTGTTTTGGTTTTCGGGCTTCGTTTGGCTGGACAAAAAGAACAGCCGAGCAAGCGTGGCGGGATTCAGTCCACGCGCTTTTATTTTTGCAAGATGCACACGGCAAAAACGGTCACCAATTGGTTCGACCAAGTCGGCGGGGGTATATGCCGAAGACAGACCGTCCAGCTCCTTTAATATATGCTTTAAACCCTGCTTCTCGCCTAGGGTAAAGTGGGCGCATCCAAACTCGCTTTGGTACAGTGCTTTTAACATATCTTCGGCTTGCAGGTTGGGGTATCGTTTTAACTGGTCGATAAGCCATTCAATTTCCATAGTTATTTTCAACTTTCGTGTATCGCTATTTCTATTGTATTTTGCAAAAATCAATGGCGGTAGAAACGATATCGATTGACTAGAATCATCGGTATAAAAACACTACTCAGAGAAATCCAAAAAAACGGTGTCCAGCTGGTTGGCAAAAGCAATCGCTTCTTCGATACTACCGGTCTCAATAAATACATTGTAGATTTGTGTGGGTGCTTTGTTTTCGGCGGCAATCTCGCTTCTGAGTTTTTCAATATCACTATCAGATAGGCCGAAATAAGACTTAAATTGCTTTAAAGCATAGGCCTGACGATTCTTGAAAAAATTGCGGTGTCGATCTTGTTCATTTGCGATAAACAGTTTGGCGTTCCCGCGCGTCTTTGGCGGGGTACCATAGGCGCTGGTCGTGGTGGCATCGTTATAGCAATATTCCCACCATAAATCCAAATTGTTTTCCATTTCATCCGTGATATTTGCGGCCAGATAATCATAATAGGCGATGGCAAATTCCGGGCTATAAAGTGTGTCCATCAGCTCGATGGCGCGTTTGTAGAACTTAGCAGAAAACGTTTCGTTCTCCAAAAGCCCGCGGATGATGGATGTATCAAACAGATTGCCCGACCCGTGTCCGATTTCGGCTGTTCTTTGAAGCAAATGATTACTGGTGGGGTAGTAAGCGGCGCGGTCCAGATCGAACAAAAAGACGCGCCATTTGGTGCCTTCCGCATTGCTTTTCCAAAACTTGATGTTTCCGGTGTCCTTGTTGCCACAGATAATATGTGCAAGCAATGAATCGATGTAATTATCGATATCCAACTGCGATTCGATATATCTATAGTTGGCCGGATTTGAAATGTCGTGTTTTCTGATATATTCCACCATGGTCATAAATTCATCCACCGACCCTTGTACGGCACCATATTCACCGTTTGAGATGGGCTCGACAATGCAAATGGTTTCTTTATCGAAGCCATAGTGTGTTTCGATATAATCACGGTTCAGTTTTTCCCGTAAGTTTAGCAATCCATAATATTTTCCGTTGATGTAAACAGCACACGGCCGATAGCTCTGCGCGTCCACATTCATCCCCAGTCTGGCTAAATTCATCAGGAAACCATCGGTCAGCTTGGTCCGGCTCCATTCACTGCTGCCTCCGTTGCGGATGACAAACGAGGCGAAAACGTCGGGTGCTTTTGTATCGCCCGGGAACAGATCATACAAAATGTGATTGTCAGTATATTCATTATCCACTTCGACCGCGAAAGATTTTTGCGGAGCATAGAGGCTCGAGTTGCCAAAAAGCCGGAGCTGACAGCGAAAGCTTAGATACCCCAAATGATTCGGTTCGATGATTTCGAGATTGGCAGGAATCTCTGTTTCTTTTCGCGAATGAATCAACAAGCCATCGCTGCCATAGAGGTAGTCTCTTTTGGTAGTGATGATGACAATCGGCAAATCGTGCTGGTTTGTCAAGAAGTAGCTGTGGCAGAGGATATCGCTGCTAAGCTTGCCGGGGACAACGGCAACGGCAGAAACGGTGGTGTTTTGGCTTATCTGTAAGGGTTCGGTATATTGGATGGCGCTCTTTGTGGGAGAGGTGCCATCCAGTGTATAGTAAATATCGGCCGATGGCTCACCCGAGGTCAAAGTCAGAGAAAAGCTGTTGGAATAGACGCCGGGCGCATGCGAGAAGGTGACCGGATTGGCGTAGCCATCATAGGTAGGCGTGGCATTATCCTTGCCCGGGGTGGGTGTTTTGAGCAAATAGGATTCACCGCTTGCGGATTTCCCAAACGAGTGATTGCTGCGGATATAGCGCGCCGGCATTTTATCCACAATATATCCAAGGTTGCTGGTGAGATAAATATCCTCAAAACCGCCATCCAATTTAAAGCTGGTGTGGTAATTGCCTCTGGTATCCACGGTATTGCGGCCCGAAGCGATAACCAGTAAATACTCGTGGGGGGCCAGATGTACGTTATCTGGGAAGACCCACTTAAAAAGCGCATTCTTGTTATCAGACAGACCAAATCTCGAAAGATCGATGGTTTCATCCGAGTGATTATAAAGCTCAATCCAATCCGCGTCACCATATAGGGCTTGATTGGCACTTAGTGTTTTCACCTCACTAATCATCACATAATTTGCGTAATCAGAAAAAAGCGCCTGCATGTCTGTGGCGCCGTCGAAGATGTTAGGTTGGTTGGGGGTGGGGATGGAGAAATACTGCCAGAGCGAGAAATCATCTGCGCTTCTTCCGTATGATATCGTATCGTCGGTTTCGACCACCGGGACTGTGTCGATGAGCGCGTGGTTGTTATCGAATAGATTTATCGAATCATCTTCGGTAGAGATAGAGAAATTGGCGTGGAAGTACGTCCCGTCCGAATGGTCCTTCCCGTCTAAAAAAATCAGAAGGGTACTTTGGGGCGCAATCACCACATCCGGCAGGGAAAATCGATTGGGCTTGCGGGGGTCGTCCGTCAAACAATAGCCAGCTAAAGAGATATCCGTATCGGTGGTGTTAATGAGCTCAACCCAATCCGAGTAGTAGCCGTCTTCATCATGAAACACGCTTTGGCCGCTTGACATATACTCATTGATATAAAGGCCGTTAGGGGTGCAAGTGAAGGAGAAGTAATCCTCTTCGCTGGCATAAGCCGGGCCGTTGGCTTGCATGGGCGTGGCCGGGAACAAAAAGCCGACGGACTGATTCTCACCAAGGCCATAGGTGAAGTTGGAAGCCATGGCGGATAACGTCAGTCTTGAGACGATGCCGCTATTATTGGAAAGCAAAATGGTCTCGCCATCCGATGAGATTTTAAAATTCGTATGGATTTCTTCCGCTTCATATACGTCGTATCCTGATGCATAGACCATGATATACGCATGACCGCCCAGCGAGATTTCCGGTAAACGATATTTATAGGGAGAATCGGCTTTATCCGATAAATAGTATTCGCTTAAGTCAACATCTTCGTTGCCTGGATTATAAATCTCAATCCAGTCAAATGCTTCATTATATATGTTGGACGTGCACTCTGATTGGCAAGAGCAGACCTCGCTTAGCACAAGGAAGGTTTCTTCTTCGGGGACTACTTCAACTGTCTCGGTACTGCTAATCATATCAAAGTAATAGAAAAGACAAATGAGAATGACTGTGGCCAGTACAAAGATGAGCGCGTAGAGTATTTTCAGATCGTTTTTTTTAGTTTTGGCTATTTCTTCGGTAAACATGAAAACCTTCTTGCGTAATTTTATTAATTATATAACAGTAAGAAAAAAACAACAAGATAGTATAATAATGTAGTTAAAAACTTTACAAAGGGTTCTTTTTTGGGTTGAAAATCGGTATTTTGGGATACCTTTTTTGATTATATGAGTTCTATAGGATAAACAATTGAATATGAAAAATCATCAATCTTTTTGAAAATGTTGATAGTCTTTGCTGGAGTGCCAAGCCCCGCCCCATTCCCATCCGTATTCGATAAAGAGCTGGTAGCATAGATCGTTTTCATCAATCATGCCAAGCTGGATGTCGCTTCTGTCCACGTAGGCAGCACCGTTTTCGGGTGAAAAATGGTCATTTTGGACATAGGGGTTCATCATGGGGTTGATATCGATGGCCCGGCCCAAGGCATGCTTGGAAAGATGGTCGGTTCCGGCCACCAGACGGTAGTTGAAAGCAGAGGTGTTGTTGGCGCTCATAGATGCATCATCGCCCGTAGATCCACCAAACTCATCAATAAGAATAATGCTGGTCATCGGATATTTGGCTAAATATAGCCGATAGAATATCCGTGTGACTTCGTCGGCTAAAT
>JBFLKV010000172.1:0-6709 GCA_040883365.1 Eubacteriales bacterium | reverse complement strand
TTTTTAAGCTTCTTTTTCATCAAGCGTATTATATCACCGTTTTATTTTTTTATCTGCACCCAGCAAGCCCTTTATAAAAAATTCACATTTTCGCGTTGCTTAATAAACTTATCCTGTGGTATCATTAATTCTGTTAAAACAATTAAATATCAGGTTGTTCATTTTCTATAAATGATCCTGTTGTCAGCGGACTTATTATTATTTCTTTCAAAAATTAACTGACTAACTGGAGGTAAAAGAAAATGGAAACAAAACCAAAAAAGACACCAACGATTCTAATCGTGGGAGATTCTCTTAGTAAAGGTGTATCGCTGAATGAAGAGATTAAACGATACTTTTTCCTAAAGGAATCTTTTGCAACCGGCCTTAAGAAGGCCACAGGCGCAGATGTGGTGAACATCGCCAAGTTCGGCTCCACCATTCAGTACGGCAAGCGCAGACTCTCCGAAAAGCTTAAAACGGTAAGTCCCGAAGTAGTACTGATTGAATTTGGCGGAAACGACTGCGATTTTGCCTGGGATGAAATTGCGAACAATCCCTACTCAGAACATCTGCCCAAAACGTCTCTACCAGAATATGAGAAATGTCTTTCCGAGATGGTGGAAATGATCCGTGCAAACGGTGCTATTCCCGTCATTATGACATTGCCCCCATTAAATGCAGTAAGCTATTTTAAATGGTTTACCAAGGGCAGCAAAAAGAAAGGCGATAGTATCTTAAAATGGTTAGAGGATGTTTCAAAAATCTACTGGTGGCACGAACGCTACTCGGCGGCTAACCGCGCTGTGGCGGATGCTTATGGCGTAGACTTAGCGGATGCTAGACGCTACTTTTTAAAAACACCGGATTATCGTGCCTACATTTGCTCGGACGGGATTCATCCTAACGAGAATGGACATCAGCTGATTACGTCCAGTATCCTGGACTGTTTTAACAAGAACGCCGGGCGTTTTAATCGAATTGGCGCTTAAAACTCACCCGGAAAGCTGCTTTGTTTAAACGCCGTTTGAAGAAAGCAGCTTTCTTATATTTTTAAGGGAAAGACTATGTCAGAAAACAAATTTGCTTCATTGGAAAAGAAAATACTGGCGCGCATCAAAAACGGCACCTACCCGCCGGGTAGACCCATCCCGTCCGAACGCATTTTGGCTGAGAGCGAAGGGATGAGCCGCATGACCGTTCGCCAAGCCATATCTGATTTGGTTCAACAAGGGGTGCTCTTCCGGCAGCAAGGACGCGGCACCTTTGTTTCTGCCAACAAGTTTACCGAAAACAATTTAATGAGCTTTAGCAAAGCCATCGCCAACAAGGGCAAAACGCCCAGCACGCAGGTGCTGATGTTTTCGCTGGCCAATGCCAGTGATTTTGCCGAAACAGAACCTTTACTCGGTGATCAAAAAATCTATCTTGCCAAGCGCCTTCGGTTGGCCGACGATATTCCGGTGGCCGTAGAAACGGTCTACATCCCCTTTGTGCATTCGCCCAATTTAAAAAAAGAGATGCTCAAAGGCTCTCTACATGATTTGATGCGAGAAAAATATGACTTGGAACCCAAGACATGCGAGCTCTCGGTCAGTGCCACGCTCTGCACTGAGACAGACCAGCGTGTGCTTCGCGTCACCAAAAACACACCGGTCCTCAACATTCGCTCCAAGTACTTCTCGACATCCGGGGAACTCATCTACATAGAAAAAGCCGCTTATCGCGGCGACATGTACGAATATATTTTATTCACCACCAAAGGCCAAGCCTCTCCTACACCTTAAAAAGATAAACTCTTTTCTCGCATATCAGCCAAAAACACCTGCTCGAAATCCATTTTTTCGAGTTTTTCTTTTGCGGCCTGTCCGCTGCCTTTTTCAAACAACCCAAACACCGCCGATCCGCTACCCGTCACCTGTGCCGCTTTTGCGCCCATTTGCTTCAGTGCCGCCACCGCTTGTTCGCTTTGTGGCGCCAGCATAAACGCGCACACTTCTAGGGCATTTGAAACCGTCAAAAAGTATGCCTCTTCATCTTTTTTTTCTAGCGCATCCACCATCGCCGTCGCACTCCCGCCGAGTGTTCCGCTTTGGTCAAACAGCCGATAGCTCTCGGGTGTGCTCACCCCGCCTTTGGGTTTAATCACAACGACATCATGCGAAAACGGGTTTTTTAGCGGTGAAAGAATATCCCCAATGCCTTGCGCGCGCATACATCCGCCACGAACAAAAAAGGGCACATCCGCACCAATCAAAGTGCCTATCTTTTCCATCTGCTCAAAAGAAAGACCGCATCCGTAAAGTTCATTCATGCCGACAATAACAGCTGCCGCATCGGCGCTGCCGCCGCCGAGACCCGCCTGGGACGGAATGCATTTTTCAATATCAACCCAAACGCCCGGCACATTCGCCGCCGCCATCACTGCTTTTGCGGCTTTGTAGCAGGTGTTGGTTTCGTCGGTCGGTACCCGCTCATCATCGCAGGTGATTTTAATACCGTCGGCTTTTTTGAGCGTCACGCAATCAAAAAGACCGATACTCTGAAACACCGAGTCCAGCTCGTGGTATCCGTCTTGACGAAGGGCAGGTATATGCAGGCAAAGATTAATCTTTGCACAGGCTTTCATTTTTAGTTTATCCATATCTCTTATACGCCGCTGGAAAAGATCACGTTGACAATGGTCTTCCAGAGGATTTTAATATCCATCCAAGCCGAAAGCTCTTCTAAATACTCCATATCTTTTTTAAAGCGCTCTTCTTGGTTTAAATCTCCGCGCCCACTGACTTGCGCTAAGCCGGTCAACCCCGGTTTAATAATATGCCGGAACTGATGATCGCGTGTAAGCTGTACGATTTCTTTTTCGATAAACGGCCGCGGACCGATAAAACTCATATCTCCCTTGACCACGCAGAAAAGCTGAGGCAGTTCGTCGATAGAAAACCGGCGCAAAAACTGGCCTACGCGTGTGACGCGATCATCATTTTCACGTTGCACAAAGGGGTGTCCATCCGCCGCTGCTTCATGCTGAATCATCTCTTCCGCATTGACGCACATCGTTCTTAGCTTATAGAGCTTAAATACCTCGCCATAAATTCCGATACGCTCTTGAACAAAGAAAATAGGGCCTTTAGAATCTATCTTGATGGCGATGGCCACAAAAGGAAACAAAATCAGAAGCACAATCAGTACAAAAATACCAATGACAAAGTCGGCCAGCCGTTTGAACCCAGGATAGTAATGCTTGGTGTAGAACGGATAGGTTTTCTTTTTTTCTTTCAACTCCGCAATAAGCGCTTGGTCAAAGATATTGCGTTTTTCCTGCTGCTGTTTTTTCATGTTGTGCTCTTTTCGGAAAGGACAATTTTTATGTATATTGAGTGATAAAATTATACATGATGCTTTTGATGTTTGTCAAAACTGATTATACCAAAAAAAGACCCATGCAGACATTAAGCTTTTTTTAACAATCCGCGAAAAAAACCTTATGAATAAACTATAAACATTAAATATCTTTAATCTTAGGTATTGACACAACCTAGTAAAAGACTATAATATCTAATTAAGATATGTTTTTCAGTCGGACAGCGTATCTAAAGTGTTAGAGGTTCATCATATGCCAGACGGAAATAAAAACCTTTAACCAATTGATTAAAGAAGATGGAAGGAGGATGTGTGATATGAAAATTAAAAACATTAGCGAACCTAAGAAGTTTTTTGAAGTTTTGGAACAGTGCAAAGGCAATGTTGAACTTGTTACTTCTGAGGGAGACAGATTGAATCTAAAATCGACTTTGTGCCAGTACATTGCATTGACACAGATGTTCAAAGATGCAAAAATTGACGAAGTTGAACTGATCGTATCTGAGCCGGAGGATTTGAACCTACTTTTAAACTACCTAGTAAGGAAGTAAAAAAAGGGCTAATCCCCCAATAAAATTGTTTCATTCATTGCCGGGCATATTTCCTTGGCAATATTATATAAACTTTTTAAAAAAGGTATTGTTTAATGCCTTTTTTATTTATTTGTTTATTTGACTTAAAAGCAGTTTACGACTAATATATAGTATATATTTCATACGATATTATGGGTGATTTTGCGCCTTTAGTTGGGAAGGACATAAACAATAAATGGACGTTAAAGAAAAACATACAGCAAGATGGTTAATCATCGCCTCGGCCATATGTGCCGGCTTGGCGTTATTCCTCTATTTCCCGTTTCTTATTCCAGTCATCACGGTGATTATTTGGCTGAAATTCCGCGGTTCTTTTGCGATGGTGCCCTACATTGTCTATCTTGGCGTTACCTATATGATGGGATTGGCGTTTTCATTATCTTTAGCCTCTCTCGGTTTTTCGACACAGGGTTTTCCGCTTCTGTTCACCGTGCTTTTTATCTGTCTTACGTTTCCGCCCACCATTGTATCGGTGCTGGCGCACCGTTCGGGACGAAGAATGTACGAAAGCGTTTTGCAGACCACGATGGCATCCTTCTTTGGCATTGCGGCTTTTGTTGCCCTCATCTATGTCCTGACCGATCAGAGCATCACCAATTTTTTGCTCAGTGCGATTGAACAAGTCTTGAATACAAATCAAGACTTTGTCGATTTTAACTATTCGTTGCTCACCTGGCTTAACCAAAATATCCTTGGGGCAACCTCGGTTGGCGTTTCAACCACCGATGCACAGCGGATTTCATATATCTTCGAATACTATAACGAGGTGTTGCCTCTCTATCTTGGCAATATGATGGTATCTTTTGCTCTGCTCAGCGGACTTCTCAGCTACTATCTGCCGTATCTCTTTTTGAAAAACAAAGATGTCAAGTTGACACCCAGCCCGGCTTTTAAGGACCTAACCATCCCGAACCCCGAGCGTATTATACTTGTCATCGCATTTTTGGCTGTATCTTTGGTTTCAATGAACAGCGCATATAATATACAGGTCATTGCCCGCATCGTAAGATCCGCGATTATTCTGGTATTCTCCATACAGGGGATTTCCTTCTTGTTCTATCTTTATAAAGCCAAACGTATTGGGCTTGCTTTCCTCATCATTTTGCTCACGATGGGCTTGGCTTTTACTGTTCTGTTTTGGTTTGGCCTTTTTGAATCCATGATGAAAATGCGCAAACGAATTGATATGATGCAAAATGGTGGAGGTGAATGAAGCCAGTGAACAAAAAAATGCTTCGCATATTTTCCTTTAGAAATGCTTTTCTCGTCTTTTCGTCCTTTGTGGTTTCTGTTGGATTTATCTTTTATGAGTCCAAATATGCCCCTTATACGGTATCGGGCGTTCTTGTGCTGTGGCTGGCTTACCATATCTACTATGTTCTAATGCAGCAACGCTGGCTAAAATTGGCCGATCATGCTTTGCAGATTCTAAAGCCGAACTTATCCATCTATGTGGATACTGCCGCTATGCCCATGGTACTGACCGACGCAAGAAACGTCGTACGCTGGCAAAACCCGGCTTTCACCAACCTGCTTGGTGGTGTTTTGACGGGTAAAGATATCTATCAAATCATCCCGGATATCGACAAGCCCAGCAAGGATAAGTCCATTGTCATCCATGAAAAAAAATATATCAAAGAGTCCTTTGGCTGCCAATACCGACACGTGGATATGATTCTGCATCGATTGGTGGACCCACAGGAAGATGTTTTGGCCTCTACGCTATACCGCAAACATCTACCGGTGGTCAGCATTATCCAAATTGATAATTACGACGAACTTTCGGCTGGGTCTGGAAACATCTCCACAGCTGAAATCTCGTTTGCCATAGAAAAAGAGTTACATGATTTTGCTACACCCATCAAGGGCCTTTTGAAAAAATATGATCGGGACAAATATCTTCTCGTTTTCGAGCGCAAGTATTTGGCTAGCTTAATTCAATCAAAATTTGATATATTAAACAGGGTCTCTGCCATGAATATTGACGGGGCTCAGCCAACCATATCCATCGCAATCGGCGTTAACAACGATCTATTTGATTCGCACGCTTCCGCAGTAAAGTCGCTGGAACTTGCTCTTGGCCGAGGCGGAAACCAGGCCGTAATCAAGCGCAAAGATAAGTTCAGCTTCTATGGCGGCCCTAAGGGGAGTATCGTGCGTTCCTCCAAGGTAAAGTCTCGCATGTTCAGCAATGCACTCAAAAACCTGATGGAGCAATGTGACCAAGTGTTTGTCATGGGCCACACCATCCCAGATTTGGACTGCATGGGCTCGGCCATGGGTATCGTCGCCTGTGCCAGACACGTGAACAAAAAGCACTATATCGTTTTGGATCCACCCACCGCTTCGCTGGATTTCTTTATGGAAAACGTCGGCAAAGTCAAAGAATATCGCGATGTGATTATCTCCTCCAACGAGGCGCTTAACCGCATCACGTCATCCTCTTTGGTTGTGGTCGTGGATACACAAATTGAATCTTTCTCAGCGTCGCCCGAACTCTTACAGCACGCTGAAACCATCGTTGTCATCGACCACCACTTAAGGGGCACCGATAACATCGAAAACACTGCCCTTTACTATCACGAGCCTTTCGCGTCCTCTGCGGCCGAACTGGTCACCGAAGTGGTACAGTATTTCGACGATAATGTCATTTTGCTTCCCATTGAGGCAGAATCGCTGCTTTCGGGTATCACGATTGATACCAAAGGTTTTTCGTTTAAGACGGGTGTTAGAACCTTTGAAGCCGCTTCCTATTTACGCAAAGCCGGCGCAGA
>JBFLKV010000171.1:0-7138 GCA_040883365.1 Eubacteriales bacterium | reverse complement strand
TATTGGGCGTTGTGGCTTTTGGCGGTGTTTCCACTTTTATTTGGGGCGTTTTGTTTGGCGGATGGTTTGGCGTGAGTGCAGAGAGTTTGCCGGGCTTCCTTGGTGGATTAGCCAAGTTTAAATGGTTTAACCCATTGGAAGAACCACTGATGATGCTGGGTCTTTGCTTGGGCATTGGCATGTTCCAGATTCTGTTTGGCATGGGCGTTGCCGCGGTGGTTAACATAAAAAGAGGCAAACCTTTTGCGGCACTCTTTGACCAGGTTTCCTGGATACTTTTGTTACTGGGCTTACCGGCTATGTTGCTCGGCGGGAATATTGCGATGGCAGGCAAGATTATGGCCATCGTGGGTGCCAGCCTGCTGCTTTTGTTTGCCGGCCGTGCCAAAAAAGGCATTGTGGGCAAGATTATGGGTGGTTTTAGTGCGCTGTATGGCATTACCGGATATCTAAGTGATGTGCTAAGTTACAGTCGTATTTTTGGCATGGGTCTGGCTACCGGTGTTATCGCCATGGTGTTTAATACCATCGCGGGCATGTTGCTGGGCAAATGGTTTATGATTCCGCTTGCAGTCGTTATTCTGCTGGTGGGACATGTCTTTAATATCGGTATCAACACGCTGGGTGCCTATGTGCACTCTTGTAGGTTGCAATATATTGAGTATTATGGGAAGTTCTTTGAAGGCGGCGGGAAAACCTTTAGGCCGCTAAGAGCGGATATCAAGCATTATCGTTTTGAGAAGTAAGCGAAACAAACGCAAAAGATAGATTAAAATTATACGTTTATAATGATGGAGGAAGAAAATGATCGATGTATTAGGTATGGAACTGGGAAAAGTTCTGGCAATGCTGGGTGCGGCTTTGGCCGTAGGTTTGGCGGGCACGGGTTCTGCCATTGGTGTGGGTTCTGCGGGACAGGCAGCAGCCGGTCTGGTAGCAGAAGACCCGGATAAATTCGGATCCGCCTTGGTGCTGCAACTTCTGCCGGGCACACAGGGCATCTACGGCCTGTTGGTCGGGTTTATGATTCTGATGAACATTGGCCTTTTGGGCGATGCTGTGGAAGTTTCGACAGCAAAAGGTTTTTACTATCTCTTGGGTTCTCTACCCATTGCGATTGCCGGTTTAACGTCTGCGATTGCGCAAGGTAAAACCGCGGTAGCCGGTATTGGTATGATCGCAAGACGCCCGGAAGAATCCGGTAAAGCGATTGTTATGGCAATTATGGTGGAAACCTATGCGGTGTTTGCACTGCTGATTTCCATGTTGGTTATTCTGTTGGTTTAAGGTATTAGGCAAGAGACGGACAGGCTTTTATAAAGCGGCGAAGTGACGTCGCAAAAGAAGATGGAGTGACGAAACGTTGAATGAACCGATTAAACTGATAGAAAAAATATTGTCCGAAGCCAAGGCAGTGGCGGACGCGGAAAAGAAAAACGCGGACGATAAAGCCAAAGAGATTTTGGACAAGGCAAAACAGAAAGCCAAAGACGCCACCGAAAAGGCCGAAGCGAATGCATCAGCCGAAGCCGAAGAGCGCAAAAAGCGTATTAAGTCGGTGTATGATCTGGAGCACAAAAAGGATATTCTGGCCATGAAGCGCGAAGTTCTGGATGCGGCTTTTTCGAAAGCCGAAGCGGACATCGCAAAGTTGCCGGATGGTGATTTTTGTGCGCTGATGACACGGCTACTATTAGATTGTGCCGATGACGGCACTGGTGAGATTTGTGTGGCAAAAGCGGATACTAATCGTTTGGGCGATGATTTCTTAAAAAAAGCCAATGATGCGCTGAAAGCAAAATGCGGCAAGGGTGACGTGGCACTCGCCAAAGACACTTGTGGCAAGAAAAGCGGATTTATTTACCGAAAAGGCGGCATGGAGATTGATTGCTCGGTAGAAGCGGTGGTTAACCTAGCACGTGAACAGGTGGAAACCGATGCGGCAGCGATTTTGTTTGGTGAAGGAGAGAAAAACTGATGGCACAAAAGTCCTATCCGTTTTCTTCATCCATTATCAGCTTTCGTGAGCTTTCGCTTTTGAGCAAGGACAATATCTTGTCTGCGGCGGCCAGCGACACGGTGGAAGCGGCGCTGATGTTTTTGCAGGAAAAAGGCTATGCCAAAGGCGCGCCCGAGCTATCAAACGCGTATGCGTTTGAAGATGCTGTGGCGTATGAGCTGCATGAAGCGGTGGTTTTTTTAAAGGCGGTTGCGCCGGATGAAAACCTGTTGTCGCTCTTTTTGCTCCGATATGATTACTTAAATTTAAAAACACTTTTAAAGCTAAACCTTTTGGGCGCTGAATTTTCAGAAAAGGATATGTCGCCGTTTGGCGCGATTCCCTTTGAGGTCTTAAAGGAAAGCATTGCGGATCGTACCTACTTCCGCTTGCCAAAAGCTATGGCAGAGGCGATGCGCGAGCTAGATAAGCAATTTGCTATCCATGAAGACCCGACGATGATTGGCATTAGGCTGGACAAAGCGTATAGCAAGCAGGTGAACGCGGCGCTGAAAACCGAGAAAAACCCGTTGGTGTTAGAGTATTTTAAAGCTTACTTTGATTTTACCAATATCATGGTGGTTTTGCGGCTTAAGAACGCAGGCTATTCGGCCGATATGCTGAAAGACGTTTTGCTGGAAGGCGGCAGATTCAACGCTTTCGATATGCAAAAAGCATTTGAGGATAAAGCGGACAGTGCGGTTTCGGTGTTCTATCATTATGGATATGAGACATACTTAAAAGAGCCGTTTGAAAAAATGGCGAGCGGTGGCGGTTTGGCCGCTGTGGAAAAAGCGCGAGACGATTATCTTTTAACGCTTTTAAAGAAAGACCGATTCAATATGTTTACCTCGTCGCGTGCGGTGGCGTACTTGATCGCCAAAGAGCGAGAAGCGGCGGCGGTGCGGCTGTTGATGGTTTCTATCCTCAACCATATTGGTCCGGAAGAAATGGGAACACGCCTAAAGGCGCTGTACGTGTAAGGAATAGGGAAAACTAATGTATAGAATTGGTGTAATTGGTGACAAAGACAGCGTCATGGGCTTTAAGGCCTTGGGGCTGGATGTGTTTTATACTTCGGATGACGACGTGGGCAAGACGGTCAATATGTTGGCCGCCAAAAAGTACGCGATTGTTTTTATGACCGAAGATGCAGTTTTGCAGGCCAAAGAAACGGTGGAGAAGTATAAAACTTCACCCTTCCCGGCCATTATCCCCATCCCGAACAACCAAGGAACCAATGGCCTTGGCATGGAGGGGATTCGTCAGAACGTGGAAAAAGCCATTGGAGCCGATATTTTATTTAACAACGAAGAGTAGTGTTAGAACCAAATAGAGCACATAAAATAAGGATTTAAAAAGCAAAGGCAGGTTAAAAGTTTATGGAGGGCAAAATTGTAAAAGTCTCCGGGCCACTCATCGTGGCCGAGGGCATGGCGGATGCCAAAATGTACGACGTTTGCCGTGTTTCGGAAAAAAAGCTGATTGGTGAAATCATCGAGCTTCGGGGTGATATGGCTTCGATTCAGGTTTATGAGGAGACCTCGGGTCTTGGACCGGGCGAACCCGTGTTGAGCACGGGCGATCCACTTTCGGTGGAACTGGGACCGGGACTGATTGAGTCGATTTTTGATGGTATTCAGCGTCCGCTGGATATGATTGTAAAAAAATCCGGCGATAGAATAGAACGTGGGGTTCAGGTCAACTCGCTTTCTCGTGAAAGCAAGTGGCAATTTGAGGCCACAGCCAAGGTGGGAGACAAGATGACCACCGGCGATTTCTTGGGCGTGGTTCAGGAAACTACGGCTGTAAAACATATGATTATGGTGCCGTTTGGCGTGGAAGGTACGCTTAAATCCATCCAAAGCGGTGAATATACGATTGAAGACGTCGTTGCAACCATCGAGACCAAAGACGGCGATAAAGAATTGACCATGATGCAAAAATGGCCGGTTCGTCGCGGCAGAAAGTATGCCCAAAAATTACCGCCGAATGAGCCGATGATTACCGGACAGCGCGTCATTGACACCCTGTTCCCTGTGGCAAAAGGCGGCGTAGCGGCTGTGCCCGGGCCTTTTGGCAGCGGCAAAACCGTGGTTCAGCATCAGCTGGCCAAATGGGCGGATGCGGACATTATCGTCTATGTTGGGTGCGGTGAGCGCGGCAACGAGATGACCGATGTTCTGCTCGAGTTCCCAGAGCTTAAAGACCCGAAGACGGGTGAACCTTTGATGAAACGAACGGTGCTGATCGCCAACACATCGGATATGCCGGTGGCGGCGCGTGAAGCTTCGATATATACGGGCATCACCATTGCTGAGTATTTCCGGGACATGGGCTACAAAGTGGCCATCATGGCCGACTCCACCTCTCGTTGGGCTGAGGCGCTGCGTGAGATGAGCGGACGATTGGAAGAAATGCCGGGCGAAGAGGGCTACCCTGCCTATCTGTCCTCGCGTTTGGCGGAATTCTATGAGCGCGCCGGTATTGTGAAATGCTTGGGCACCGAAGGAAGAACGGGTGCGGTTACCGCGATTGGTGCGGTTTCTCCGCCGGGTGGTGATATTTCCGAGCCGGTTTCACAGGCGACTTTGCGTATTGTCAAAGTGTTTTGGGGACTGTCTGCACAGCTGGCCTACAAACGGCATTTCCCGGCCATCGATTGGCTGACCAGCTATTCGCTGTATGTGGATCGTTTGATGGATTGGTTTGATAATAATATTGCGGACAACTGGGAAGAACTGCGCACCCAGACGATGATTCTTTTGCAGGAAGAATCCGAGCTGGAAGAAATCGTGCGTTTGGTTGGTGTGGATGCGCTCTCGCTGGATGACCGTTTGAAGTTGGAAGTGTCGCGAAGTATCCGCGAGGACTATTTGCATCAAAACGCTTTCCATGATATCGACACATACACCAGCCCCGAGAAACAAGCGGGATTGCTGGGACTGATATTGAAGTACTATGAAACAGCCAAAGGTGCGCTGAAAGCCGGTGTGGACTTTAGCAAAATCATGAGTGTTCCGTCCAAGGAGCTGATTGGTCGCGCAAAATACATCGAGGAAGCGGACGTGGCTGTCGAGTACGCGAAAATCACAAAGTCACTTGTCAAGGAAATGACCGAGTTGATTGAAGAGGGAGGATTCGTTAATGCTTAAGGAATATAAGACGATTAGAGAAGTCGTCGGCCCTCTGATGCTGGTTGAGGGTGTAGACGGCGTTAAGTATGATGAACTGGTTGAGATTGAACAGGCCAACGGCGAAGTGCGCCGTGGACGTGTTTTACAGATAGAAAACGATAAAGCACTGGTACAGCTGTTTGAAGGCTCGCAAGGCTTGAAAATTTCCACATCCAAAGCGCGTTTCTTGGGCAGAGGTATTGAGCTGGCGGTGAGCTATGACATGCTGGGACGTGTTTTTGACGGCATGGGTAACCCCATCGATGGCGGTCCTGCGATTATCCCCGAAAAACGGTTGGATATCAACGGTAGCCCGATCAACCCAGCGGCGCGAGATTATCCTTCTGAATTTATCCAAACTGGTATTTCAGCGATTGACGGCCTAAACACGTTGGTACGTGGACAAAAATTGCCGGTGTTTTCCGGCTCTGGTTTGCCTCACGCCAATCTGGCGGCGCAGATTGCCCGCCAAGCTAAGGTAAGAAATTCGGACAGTAACTTTGCCGTTGTATTTGCTGCGGTGGGTATCACTTTTGAGGAAGCCGATTTCTTCATCTCTGACTTTAAGAAAACGGG
Organism: Eubacteriales bacterium; assembly: GCA_040883365.1. GTDB lineage: Bacteria > Bacillota > Clostridia > Christensenellales > CALMFG01 > CALMFG01. The sequence continues at coordinate 1,387 of JBFLKV010000171.1, read as the reverse complement.
TGCGATTGAACGTACCGTGCTCTTTATGAACTTAGCGAACGACCCGGCGATTGAACGTATTGCCACCCCGCGTATGGCATTGACCGCGGCTGAATATTTGGCTTATGAAAAAGGTCTGCATGTGCTGGTTATCATCACCGACCTTACGAACTATGCCGAAGCGCTGCGTGAAGTCTCAGCGGCACGTAAGGAAGTGCCGGGCAGACGCGGATATCCGGGATACTTATACACTGACCTTGCCACCATGTATGAGCGTGCAGGAAGAATTAAAGGCAGAGAGGGTTCTATCACTCAGATTCCGATTTTGACTATGCCGGAAGATGATAAGACCCATCCCATCCCTGACCTGACGGGATACATCACCGAAGGTCAGATTATTCTGGCCAGAGAACTATACCGAAAAGGCTTAACCCCGCCGATCGATGTTTTGCCGTCGCTTTCGCGTCTGAAAGACAAAGGTATTGGCGCAGACAAAACGCGGGAAGACCACGCGGACACCATGAACCAGTTGTTCTCGGCGTATGCCAGAGGCAAGGAAGCCAAAGAACTGTCGGTTATTTTGGGTGAAGCGGCATTGTCTGATATGGATAAGCTGTATGCAAAATTCTCGGATAAGTTTGAAACGGAATACGTCAGCCAAGGCTATGATACCGATCGCTCGATTGAAGAGACGTTGGATCTGGGTTGGGAGCTGCTTGGCATCTTACCTAAATCCGAATTAAAACGTATTAAAGATACGCTTATAGAGAAATATTATAAACCCTACGAAGAAGAATAAACCAAAGGTGAAATAGATGGCGGGAAAACAAGTAAATCCGACGCGGATGGAGCTGACGCGATTAAAAAAGCGACTGAAAACAGCCGTCCGCGGGCATAAACTGCTCAAGGATAAACGCGATGAGATGATTCGTCAGTTTATGGAGATCATAAAGCGCAACAAGATTTTGCGTGAGCAGGTGGAAAAAGACCTAAGCTTTGCGCTTAAATCTTTTCTGTTGGCGCGCGCATCGATGTCGCCGGTTGAGATAGATGAAGTATTGGTTTATCCAACCAAAGAAGTGGCGCTGATTGTGGGCAAAAAGAACATCATGAGTGTGGATGTGCCAAAAATCGAAGCCAGCGAAAAGGAGAGAAAAGATGCTTTTCTTCCGTATGGACTGGCCTTTACGGCAGCCGAGCTGGATGGCGCGGTGGAAAAGATGTCGGACAGTCTGCTTAAGATGATTGAGTTGGCCGAGCTGGAGAAGACTTGCAACATGCTGGCGGATGAGATAGAGAAGACACGCCGTCGGGTGAATGCGCTGGAATACGTGATGATTCCCGAGATGAAGGAAAGCATCAAGTATATCACTATGAAGTTAGATGAAAATGAACGTGGCTCACGGAC
>JBFLKV010000170.1:0-3308 GCA_040883365.1 Eubacteriales bacterium | reverse complement strand
ATATTTTTGCCGAAGCGGATGCACTTTTGGATATGAGTTTGGATATTCCCGAAGCGTCTAAAATCGTTAAGCTTTTAAATGATAAAGGAAAGAATATACCAAAGAACATCATCACGGTTGATGGGCTTTATAAATACTTAATTGAGAGATTGAAAGGATAGGGGACGGCATGCTGAAAAACATCACGCTGGGCCAATACTATCCTGGCGATTCATTTATCCATCGTCTTGATCCACGAACCAAATTGATTTTTGTCTTTGTGATGGTGGTGCTGATTTTTCTTTTTAAAACGTGGTATGGATATGCCCTGATGTTTGCAGGGTTGGCTGTTGCGGTCGCTGCATCCGGCGTAAAGGTGAAATACCTTCTAAAAGGATTAAAACCGCTCTGGTTTATCATTGCATTTACTTTTGTACTCAATCTGTTGTTTACGTCAACGGGAACAGTGCTCTTTGAAATTGGACGGTTCAAGTTGACCACAGACGGTCTCATCTTGGCGGGTGAATTGGTAGCGCGGCTGGTTTTCTTGATTATGATGACCACGCTTCTTACATACACCACATCGCCTATCCAGTTGACCGACGCGATTGAACGGCTCTTTAAGCCGCTGAATAAAATCGGTTTTCCGGTGCACGAACTGGCGATGATGATGACCATCGCGATTCGGTTTATCCCGACATTGATTGAGGAAACCGATAAGATTATGAAAGCGCAAATGGCCAGAGGCGCAGAGTTTGACTCGAAAAATCTGTTTAAACGGACGGCGGGTATGGTGCCGTTGCTGGTACCGCTGTTTGTCTCGGCGTTTCGTCGGGCGGATGAACTGGCGTTTGCTATGGAAGCGCGTTGCTATAATGGCGGTGAAGGCCGAACCAAAATGAAAGTATTGGTGATGACGGCTCGGGACTATGTCGTGTTTGCACTGCTGCTGATCATGATTGCATCACCGGTGTTAGAGGGGATATGGCTGGTTTAAGACGCGTTAAACTCACAATCGAATACGATGGCACAAACTATGCCGGCTGGCAGATTCAACCCAATGCAAACACCATCCAGGCTGAATTGGAAAAGGCAATAACCAAAGTAACAGGTGAAAATATACGTATACATGGTGCAGGCCGCACCGATGCGGGTGTTCATGCGCTGGCGCAGACGGCGCATTTTGACACCAAAAGCACAGTGCCGGATGAGGCATTTGCTCTGGCATTAAACACATATTTGCCCGAAGATATTCGGGTGATAGCGTCCGAGGGTGTAACAAGCGATTTTCATGCCAGGTTCAGTGCCAAAGGTAAGGTTTATGCCTACCGTATCTTTAATCGAAACACGGCATCGGCAGTGCACCGCACCACAACGGTTAGCATCAAGAAAAGGCTGGATGTGGCGGCGATGGAACAAGCGACAAAGTACTTTTTGGGCGAACATGATTTTTCCGCATTCTGCTCGGCGAATACGACGGTGGAAGATAAGGTGCGGACGATACATCGGCTGGATATCCAAACTGAACTGCCACTGGTGACGATCACCGTGGAAGGCAACGGATTTTTATACAACATGGTACGCATCATGGCGGGCACGCTGGTGGATGTTGGCCTTGGCAAAGTTAGCCCGGCGCAGATTAAGGACATTCTGGCAAGCAAAGAACGCGAGCAGGCCTCGGCTACGCTGCCTGCATGCGGGCTGGTTTTAAAAGAAGTCAAGTACTGAGAGTAACAGTTATTATTTATAGATTATATATAGCTTTATAAAGGTAGAGTTGAAAAAAAGCGCGATATATATTATGATATTCTTTAGTGTCAAAAGACATGCAGTCGCAGAATGTGGATATCACGCGCAGGACTTAAGGAGTAAATAACTTTCATGGCGATGTTTGAATTTAACGATGTTGGTATCGATCTTGGAACAGCCAACGTCTTAGTCTATGTCAAAGGCAAAGGCATTGTTCTACGCGAACCCAGCGTCGTTGCGATTGACCGGATTACAGGAGAACTATTAGCGGTTGGCGAAGATGCCAAGATTATGCTGGGCAGAACGCCGGGCAATATTATTGCGGTCCGTCCTTTGCGGGACGGTGTTATTTCCAATTTCCACGACACCGAAAGAATGCTGCGGTATTTCTTGCGGAAAGTCATTGGTAGAAAATTGTTTTTCAAACCAAGAGTTGTGGTTTGTGTGCCTTCGGGTGTGACTGAGGTTGAAAAACGTTCGGTCATTGACGCCACAGAAGAAGCGGGAGCCAGACATACTTGTCTTATCGAAGAACCGATTGCGGCGGCTATCGGCGCGGGCATCGATATCTCCTCGCCTTATGGCAACATGGTGCTGGATATTGGCGGCGGAACGAGCGACATAGCTGTGCTATCGATGGGTGGCGCGGTCATCACGGGTTCGGTTAAATGTGCTGGCGATAAGTTTAATGACGCGATTATTAAATATATGAAGAAAAAGCATAATGTGCTGTTGGGCGAAAGAACGGCCGAGGAGATTAAGATCAATATCGGCACGGCTTATCCCAGAAAAGAAGAGCTATATATGGAAGTGACCGGCAGAAACATCATTTCGGGTATGCCAAAAACGGTTACGCTTTCTTCTAACGAGACCATTGAAGCGTTTGAGGAACCCTTAAATATCATCTTGGATACTATTCATAATGTATTGGAGCAAACACCGCCCGAACTGGCATCGGATATTGCCGAAAATGGTATCTGTATGACGGGTGGCGGCTCGCTATTGTATGGGTTGGATCGTCTGTTGACCGAAAAAACCCATGCGCCCTGTTACGTGGCCGAAGATGCGATTTCGTGTGTGGCGATTGGAACAGGAAAAGCACTTGAGGATTTGGAACTGTACTCATCGGGTGCGGTCTATGATTATCGCAGAGGCGATTACTATCAACGCTTTTAGAATTTTAGAAATAAACAAAAAAAATATATCAGACCAAAGCTTATTTCGGCCTTGGTCTTTTGCTTTAAAGTTGGGGGCACTATGAACAGACGCATCAATATTATAACTATGCTTATCATCATCCTTGCGGTCCTGATTGTGTTTGCAGGGCTGGCAGGGGCTTCTTTGTTGAACATATATAATACCGTTAAAACCGATCCGGAGTCTGCGTTCATCGACGAAGAAGAGCCAATGGTGCTGACGCCAAACAACACAGAAGCACCAGCGGCACCGGCTGCCGCCGCGCATGATTTGGAATATGGCGGCAAATTTTATAACAAGAATGCGCATTGCATCAACATTGTGCTCATGGGTTTTGACGATGTGGAAGAAAGGCCGGACGATGGCGGAAACACCGACTCGTT
>JBFLKV010000169.1:0-4268 GCA_040883365.1 Eubacteriales bacterium | reverse complement strand
TTTTCTCTTTAGGTTTTACACCAAAAGGCGCCTGATTGACCGGTTCGTATCTGCCTTTTTTTTCGTTATAATAATAATCACCCATTTATTTCTCCTCATCCATGACAAATTCTTTATTCTTCACGCCTAATACGATTGTATCGCGTGGTCGAGAATGTTTCAATATACGAGATGGAAAAAGTCAAACACATCAACATAAACAGCATTGCGCGCTCCTCCAGGCCAAAAAGCGTGACCCGAAATACCAACATGCCAACACCTGCAATGTTTACAGCCGTGATCAAAATGGCCCAAAATATGCAATTGACGCCCAACCGCTTTCGTTCTGCTTGTTTATGATAGCCGAATCCCGCCAGAAACGCAAACAGATTGGCCGCGATAGCCGCCAGCGCAATCATCACGATATGCACCGTGTTTGTTCCGCCATACACCGCCAATGCTCCGTTCAACGGAAACAGCCCAAAACCCGCGATAATCAAAATCTGCAAATTAAGAAGCACGATATAGGCGCTCCATAGCATCCGATTGTAAGCGCGATATGCTCGCATCAGCATCCCAGCCGAAAAGACAAGCATACTGATAAAGAACATAAGAGCAATCGCAACTAACCAGCCAGCGCCGGACGTTTCTTTGACCGCTAATGCTGAAACACCTGCGCCTGTCAGCCCAAAAGCTTCCGAGAAATGGGTACCCGCGATAATATAGGCGAAATAGCATAGGGTGCTAAACATGCCGAAGGGTATCAGTATTCTCTCTTTCTTTTTTGCTCTCATTAGCGTACCTTTCCTTTTGTCTAACTCTATTATACTCACGGAGTCAAATACCGTCCAGCAGAGATTTATAAACCATCATGCGTGACTCTTAATCTTTTTTTCAATCGATAACCAAATATAAAAGCGTCCAATGCATGCATTGGACGCTTTGAAAGCTCTACTGATAATCGTTTTCCTTTAAGTACTTACGCAGGCGAAGTCCCTTGCTCAACAATGGCGTATATTTCGCTGAGCACATTATTGTAGTCACGTGGCTCCAGCGCGCTTTTTAGGTTGCTTTGATTTTCATTAAAAAACTTTAACTTGCCAGCGCTGGTTAAACTGTTATATTCGCCAAGTATCGTTTTTGGCGTTTGGACGATGCTTTTGCTTGCGCTTCTCTTGATTGGCGCAGCTTTGCCTCTCGCTTTTAGTCTCTTTATGGCCAACGCCTTTTGGTCCATAATTAAATCATTATTATATTCCAGCACGTCTCGCATTGTGTCATCGCGTTCCTGCCTTAAATCAATCAATTTGCTTTTCAGCTCATCTTCCTTCTTCTTGGAAAGATAGGTTTGGTTGTCGATAAACTCCTGTTCCAGTCTATCAATCTGGTTTTGGATGACATTAACCGCTTGCATTTTGTCGGACAAAAGCGCGGTCAGGCTGTCTTGCTGATTGTTCAAGTTTTCGCTCTGCAGGTCCAAGGCATAGGAAGATCGCCCCAGTCCGCGCGCAAGTGCTTCATCGCTTAGGGATTCGGATGCAGACTTATATTCCTTCTCCATCGCTTTAATTGCGTTTTCATAGTCTCTTTCCGCATCACGAATCGCCTGCGCCATCACATCCTTTTTGCTTTTAGTCTGGCTAAACAGCAAATCATAATCGGTCTTGTAGTCCTCCCCTGCCGCTAAAGACGCCTTAGCGTAAAGTTCCTCATCGGTGGGCGCTTCATAGGTCAGCATCTGTACGCCACTGTGCTTATTAATACCGCTTGTTGTTTTTTTGGCCATCATGTTTACTCCTTTTTTATTATACTAAACGCACACCCGCAACATCGGTCGTAAACTGTCCAGCTGGTCATAGCCCAAGATGATAAGCGGGCTATACCAATCGTCAAACAGCATCAAGCTATTGGGTGTATCCGTTTCTTCACTGATCATGCTTTCGACAATACTTGCGTTTAAACCGAAGAGCACCGAACTATCTCCTCCGTTGAATTTTGACACAAAGCCATAGTCATTTCCACTTGTCTTTTCGGGTACATCGCCGGAGATGTCGATTTTGTCGCATCCCCAAAGATGAATGTCGCGTACCGACTGCAAGTCATAGCATCGTGCCAAGCGCAAATAGACATTTTTAATCGTCTTGCCTGCTAAATCACTTCTCATCTGCGTCAAGTTAAACCCAAAAACGCCGGTATAGATTTGCTCGTTGGCATCCTCTCCTTGGCGAATGTTTGAAGGGCTGGATGTCATGATTTCGTCACCCCCCCAAGAACCCGAAAACGACGCATAGTACACATACTCGTCGGGTGTGGTAACGCCGATGGGTGGTTCTTCATATACGCTTGTAGCTTTACCAATCTCTGTAGCGTTATCAATATTGGTCAGGGTATATAAGATTTTGTAAGGCTTTGTTCCGGTATAGGTCATTCGACATCCGATATTGATAAAGGTATACTCGGCTCGACCTCTGCCGTTATAGGAGAAAAAAGTACTGGTATGCCGCGTGACCACAGCGTGCTTAAAATCGTTGATGATATACTCTCTTAACATCACCTTGGAAAATACCACTTCCACAGCAGCACCGCAGTTTGCAATATGACAATAAAACCGACTGTTCTCAATCTCCGCATTGGAATAACGAATAGAAATGGCGTAATAATCTCCGCGCACCTCAGTATAATCCGGCTCTTCGGTGAAAAAGGCGTAGAAATCGATATCCCGAAATGTCACCATTGAACAGCTTTCCACCACCACGCCCGTCGTTCCTGTACAATAGATGATGGGGTTGGTGAGCCCATCATAGCTGGCAAACGTGATGTGGTTTTGAAAACCTTTTACTTCTATCTGCTCGCGGTAGGTTGTCCCCGATGCAATATAGATAATAACTGGCTGGTTCGTCACTCGGCCAACGCGTCGCAGTGCTTCGCCGATGGTAAACAGCGGCAGACTGCTATCTGTTCCGTCATTCGCATCCGAGGCAGCGGTGTGCGATGGGTTGACATAAAACCAGTAAACCGAATCGTCCAAGTGGACCAGTTTGTTGCCTGCCACCTCAATCTCCTGCGCTACCAGCTTGCTAAACCCTCCAGAGGAAGCACTCATGGTGACCATCGGATTCTCCGGATCGGGATTATGCGGGTCCAAAATGTTCAACTCAAAATTCGGCGTCGCGATTTGGACCCTGTCTTCACTGATCTGAATACTGCTGGAATACACTTCGCCCTCATGCGCCGTCCATTCGCTGTATGTCGCACCTTCTTTTAGCTGGATATCGGTCACCTTATACAGCGCTTCACCCGAAAAAGAGACATAGGCGCTTTTGATGCTGTTCGGCGCAGTGAAAGAAAAATGCTTTTTCTCAAATCCGTCGGTATTGATCGTTTCTTCCACGGCCAAGACATCCTGTGCGATTGTGGACGAATTAGCCAGCTGACACCATACTGTCAACATCACATCTTCACTGTTGGTATCGATATAGCAACCGACAATATAACCTTCGCCCGGTGTCAGCGGCAACCCGGTCTGCCTAAATTCGCCTTCAGCCAAAAAGCAGCTTCGGTTGATGAGGGTATCCTCTGTGGTAGTCAAACTGCCGGGCGATGTCACACTATAGCTCTCGGTACCATAATTCCCTCGGCCATTATAAACCAAGTTTGTGCCCGATACGGCATCGACGCCAAGGCTGATACTGGAAAGCCCGCTGAGTACGATTTTCTCGCTCTCCCCTGTAAGGATGTCGTTTTCGGATATCCCACCAAGCACCTTTTTCCAGAGCAAATACAGCTGATCATTTAGATTTTTGATCGACAGGGGCGAAAGGTCGATAATCTCTTTAAATCCAAAACCCATTTCTTATGGTCTCCTTCCCGTTTCCTTACGCATCTTTTTCAAAATGCACTTCGGGTGCGGTCAGCTCAAAATATCCGCCATCAACATTTTCAAACCGCAGTTTGAACCGCACCCCTTTCCCCTGCAATGCCATTTTGATATGCGTTTCGGTGTCTTCATTCAGCGCGATGGTCTTTTGCTTGCTTTCATGCTCACTGATGACGGTCACGCGCACCGCGTCGCCTTTACCAAAGGCATAAAGCGCATCTAAATATTTTATGGCTGCACGATCGCCCGCGTCGGTATAAGGCGTTTCCCAAAACGCACGGATGGGCGCCCCATCCATCGTGTCGCCATGATCATAAATCTTTACATAACTGGTGTTGTCCGAAACAAGCAGCACATCATCCACCACAACAAAGGAGTTAACGCAAAATCCCGTCCTCAGCGTAAACGCATC
>JBFLKV010000168.1:0-6701 GCA_040883365.1 Eubacteriales bacterium | reverse complement strand
GATATCGTCTTTGATGATTTGAATTTGTCATACCAGAACCGATTTGTTGTTGCGATGAGCATGGTGACCCAAGCGGTCATCCGAGCCTATCAGTACAACGAAGCGGTTGAAGATAAGATTTACTATGAAGGAACCACCATCCTAAAACCCGAGCCGTTTAAAGATCGGGTGATGCAGAGTATCGAATTAAAAGAAAAAGGCAAGCAAGAGTATGTTCTGGTTGAAGTGGTGAGTGATAATCTTGAACTGAGCAAACGCGTGGTGCCCGCCATGGTTCGTGAGTTTGACTATGTTGGTCTGGGTAACGGAAAACTCTTGGTTTTGTATAATAATACTTCGCTCAAAGAATTTGAGTTTGTCAAAAAGCGTTTAAGCGCAAATAATATCGATGTGAAGCTGATCGATATGGGGGTGTAAGTGATGAGTCAAGGGCTTATGATTTTTTTGATATCGGCCTACGCCGTCAGCGTGCTATCCTATATCATCCGCTCATTAGCGAAGAAAACAAAGATGGTGCTCTTGCCTATTTTTGTTTTTCTACCTCTGGTGGGACCGACTGCCATGATCATTATCGCAATCGGCAGTGCATTTGGCAAAGAGAAGCATATTGACGTGTTTGAGGAAGATGGAGAAGAGAAGAAAAAGTTCGTTTACTTGACCCAGATTAACGACGAAAAAGAGATGAATATCGTCCCCATGAAAGAAGCGATGGCACTTAATAAGACCAGCACACAGCGGGATATTGTGTTTGAACTGGCCAAAGGGGATCCGATTGAATATATTAAAAATTTAAAATCTGCGTTGCTTTCGGAGGACAGCGAAGTGGCACACTACGCGGCTTCCAGTATTGCAAAGTTTAAACGGGAGATGGACAAAGCGTTGAGCGATCGGGAAGATGAGTTTTCGCATCATCCCGAACTTGGCAAAAATCGCAATGCGCTGATTAAGGCTTTAGATGACGCAATCCATGCGGAACTGGTACCCAGCGAAGAGATTTTTCGGTTGCAGAACCGGATTATAGAGATATTGATGATGGAAATTCGGTTGGGTGACTCTGTTACAGAAGAACACTACCGCATGATTTGCAACTATATGTTGAAGGTTAAAGATTATACGAATTTTGAAATCTGGCTGAGTGAGTTTCGGGAACGGTTTCCGTCTGCGGATGATCCCTTAAGGCTGAAACTGCAGTATGCCTATTACATGAAAAACCAAGAGTTATTTAATGAAGTAATCAACGATGCGAAAAATGCCAGATATGCTATCACCAAAGAGACACTCAGCATGATTGAGTTTTGGAGCCAGGGGGAACAATCATGAAAGATGTACAGAAACGAATAGCAGTCAATATTATCATCATCGCGGTCATTGCTGTGGGTTTGATTTTTGTTGCGCATGATTTTTTTAAAGAATCGGATATGCGAGGCAATATCGAGCTAAATGAGATAGAGGCATCGGTGGATACGCCCAGTCAGGCACTGGAAGATGAGCGCATATACTATGTTGTTTATCAAGAGAGCAGTGAAGTTGCTGGAAAGATTGCAGCCGGATATACGCACGTTTTGGATACAATCAAAGTACACTACGAGCTACTGCCAGCAGAGACATTCAAAACGCAGAAATTTGAAGAAAAAGATCAAATTATTTTCATCGTTGAATCTTGGCGGGATTACGAGACCGTGGTAAACGACGTTTTAAGTGCGGCGCAAAACGGCAGTTCGCTCATCCTGGGCTACGCGCCGGGCAATGATACACTGTTCAAAGAAAAGATGGAAGCGTTTGGCATCACAGGTTTGGGGGAATATCAGTTCTGTGCAAGCTTAGTGGTCAAAGGCGATATGCTGCTTGGGTTACATCCGGGTGATGTCTTGACGGATGTGATTACCGAGGACGCTATTTATGTGCTTGAAACTACGGATGATGCGAAGGTGTTCCTAACGGATGAAAATGGAATACCGATTTATTATACCATCGATTACGGCAAGGGTCGGATTGGCGTCTATAATGGCGAAAACACGTATGAGCGTTATTACGCGGGTGTGGTTATTGGTATCCTTGGCACCATGTCGGACGGTATCGCATACCCCATCATAAATGCCGGAGTGGTGTTTATTGATGATTGGCCGGGACCCCTAAGAGGTGAGGAAGAAATCATCGCGACCCAGTACGGGATGGACTTGGATGGTTTTTTGCGCTATATTTGGTGGCCGGATATGCAGGAAATGTACAGCAAATACGGCGTGATTTACACTGGCCAGTTTGTGCTGACATACAACGATATCCAAGCACCACCGTTCGATTTGGGTAAAGCGGAAATGGATGTACCCATGTATTCGTTTGGTCAGCAGGTGATGGAGAGTCAGGGCGAAGTGGGCCTGCATGGCTACAATCACCAACCGTTGTGGTTCACTGACTATGTATCGGAAGATTACGACGGATACTATGAGCCTTGGCAGACCAAGGAGGACGCATTAAAGGCGCTGAACTATGCGCTGGCGCAATGGGAAACGGTTTTTCCATACTACAAACTCAATAGCTACGTCCCGCCCTCAAACATCATCGATGAAACGGGCATTGAAGTGGTCAAGGAAGTTTTAGGAACCCCGGTCATCATCAGCGGGCTATATATTGGTGAGCCGCCGCAAATGCCGAGTTTTGATTTTGAGATTGACGATGGCGCTATATACTTTCCTCGTATGACAGCTGGTTATTTTCTGGATGATGAGACTAAGTTACAGATGGAACTGGGTGCAGGACTGTTTGGTGTGGTTTCGCATTTTCTTCATCCAGACGATGTGATTGACCCTAACCGTAACCGCGGATATACTTGGGAGCAACTGAATGACGAATATGACAGCATGATTGCTTATATCACCGAGCGCTATCCGTTTATCAGCTTCACCACCTTGACGAATGCGTCCAACACCATGATTGATTGGTGTAATATTGATTACCATGTGGTCTATGGAGACGAAGGCATAGCGGTGACCACGGAGAACTATGAAAAACCTTTTGCGATGATTTTGCTTTCCGACCGGCCGATTAAAGTGCAGGGAGACGGATACTCGGTACAAAGACTGGGCGGTAATAAGTATTACATTGAGATTAAAAGCGCGTCTGTGACATTTGACTATTCAGAAGGGAATTAAGGCATGCACATCTGTCTGTTTTGCGAGGGATCATACCCCTATATTGTCGGCGGCGTATCCAGCTGGGTACATACGCTGATTAAGTCTATGCCCGAAAATACGTTCAGCATTGTCACGCTGTACCCTTATGAGGAAACGCGCGGTAAGTTTAAATATGACGTACCCGACAACGTTCAGGAAATACGGGAGTTTTTTCTGGACACCTTGGGCAATCAGCGCGGTCAATACCGCAGATCCTACAAGTACTCAAGCGGTGATATCGAGCAAATCGAGCACTTGCTCAGCGGCGGGACTGTGGCGTGGGCTGAATTTTTTGAATTTTTCCAACGAAACAAAGATAGAAATGCACAGGATTTTTTAAAAAGCAAAGTGTTCTACGATGCTATTTTGGCGGCCTACAATCGTGTGTGCCCCAATGCGGCACTGTCTGACTACTTTTGGACCATTCGATCGATGATTTTACCGTTGGTCGGCATACTGGGACAGGAGATGCCAAAGGCGGATTTGTACCATGCGGTGTCTACGGGGTATGCGGGCATCATGGCCTCGATGGCAAAACACCAGCACGGCAAGGCGATGGTGCTGACCGAGCACGGGATATATACCCGTGAGCGCCAGCAGGAGATTATCGGGTCGCACTGGATAATTTCGCATTTTAAGCAGATTTGGGTGGATTATTTCCACTCGCTTTCCTTGTGTGCCTATGCGTATGCCGACGTATCGGTGACGCTTTTTAAACGGGCGCAGGATATTCAGGCCGAGCTCGGGTGCCCGACCGAAAAGCAGTTGATTATACAAAATGGTGTGAACGTAGAGCCGCTGGGCGATGAGAGGCAGGAATTGTTCAAAGATCGGTATAACGTTGGGGCCATCGTGCGGGTGGTGCCGATCAAAGATATTATCACTATGTTGCAGGCGTTTCGGTATGTTTTGCAAAACACACTCGAAGCAAAGTTCTATATTATGGGGCCGACTGATGAGGATCCCGAATACTATCAAGAATGTATCGCGGTGGCACATACACTGAAAATTGACCATGCGGTTATCTTCACCGGAAAAATCAATGTGCGGGAGTACCTGCCAAAAATCGATGTGATGGTGCTTTCCAGCATCAGTGAAGGACAGCCGCTGACTACCTTAGAAGCCATGGCGGTGGGCATTCCGGTGGTTTCCACGGACGTTGGCAGTTGTAGAGAGATTATCTATGGCGACGATGACGGGCTGGGTGAAGCCGGATTGGTTGTGCCGATTATGGACTACAAGGCACTGGGACAAGCGATTATCGATATTTCTAAAAACGAAGAAATGAGAACCAACATGTCGAAAGTGGGCATCGAACGGGTACAGGCACTTTATACCAAAGCACGGTTTATTGATAAATATAAGAAACTATATGAGAAATTGAGCAAAGCGGAGTAATCATGGCAGGCATAGGATTTGAACTGAAGAAAATGATTCGTAAAGGCAGTGTGCTGATGTCGGTCGGCGGTTATTTCTATGCGGCTTTTGCCAGCGTAGGACCGCTTATTATTAGTGTCGTCTTTTTAGTGCTCATCCGCGGCGTACTGGCCAGGATGCTGGTCCCTATCCAACAACAAAACATGTTGCTGGCCGGGGTGACCTATTCCTTTATCGGCGGGTTGACCATATCGGGGATGCTGGGCATGCTGATGTCCCGCTATGTTTCGGATATGCTCTATACCAAGCAAAAGCAAAAGATTTTTGCTTCGTTTTTGGGTGGTATGGCGATTTGTATCATCATCGCCGGATGCGTCGGCCTAGTATTTATGTATTATATTGCGCTGCCTGTCGCGATTGAAATTCTTTGTTATGTGTTAATGCTCACCATCACCGCCATGTTTTTCTCGATGGTCTATATTTCGGCGGTGAAGAATTATGTGGGCATCACACTAAACTTCATTTTTGGTATTGCGATTGGATATTTCCTTATCCAATTCTTAATTTATGATTTGGCGATGGAAACCATATATGCGGTGCTCATTGGGATGGACGTTGGATTTCTTTTAATCGTATGTTTTCACACCATCACCATCAAGCGCTTCTTTTCCACGCATGATAAATCTTTCTTTGCATTTTTCTCGCACATCAAAAAGATGCCCAGCTTGATTTTGATTAATACGTTTTATATGATCAGTATCTTTGCGCACACGATTATCATCTGGCATACGAGCATTGGCTTTTCGGTGGTCGAAAATATGCGGGTGGCACCCACCTATGATGTGCCGGCATTTATCGCGCTTTTAACCACAACCCCTGCCATGGTGATGTTTGTGGTAAAAACGGAAACCACATTTTACGATCACTACAAAGAATACATGTGGATGTTGGACGGCGGGGGTTCGCTGATGGATTTGGAACAAGCGGGCAAGAGCCTAAAGGACAACATGTACAGCGAGATATTTCTTCTGATGCAAGTTCAGCTGATGGTATCGGTGCTGTCGGTCATACTAGCGCGTATCTATTTTTCTGCGCTGGGACTATCCGATTTTGCGTTTACCATTTTCGCCTATCTTTGTTTCGGGTATTATTGCATCGTCATGGTCAACATCATTTCATCGATTATTCTTTACTTTGATGATAGACGCTCAGCGCTGAAAATCATGTCTGTGCTGATGGTGACGCAGATTGTGTTTGTTCTTGCGTCCATACGTTTCGGTCGTGGCTACTTTGGCCTTGGCACTTTAGTATCCGGCATTATCACATTGAGCTACTCGCTCATCGTTCTGGCAAAAATGGTAGACATTTTAGACTATCGGCTTTACTGCACACAGCCTATCGGATATATTAGTGATGAGACGAATAAAAAGAAGAAGAAATCGGCACGCAAAGAAAAGGCTGCATCACAAGATGCTGTAAAGGGAAATACTTGATTGATGAAAAACAGAAAACGGACATTCACACAACTAACCACGGCTGTCGCTAAGAGTTCTATAATTTTGCTTATCACAGCCGTTTTTTTTATCGCATGCACAGATAACCAAAGCGAGCCACCGGCAACTCCCAGCAAAAAGGTAACCGTATCACCGCTTGCGTCGGAGAGTGCAAGCCCCACCCCGACACCCCCTTTTGTGTTTGATGAAAACAACCCGGATTATCGCGAAGCGATGCGGCAATGGGTGATGGATATTTCGCGAGAAACGCGGAAGGTTGATCCGGACTTCATCATCATTCCGCAGAATTGCTCGCCACTGTTGACGGACAGCGGAAAGGTGGATGGCGCGCCGGCAAGGGCATTTATTGCGGCGATTGACGGATTGGGACGAGAGAGCCTTTGCTTTGGGGAGGGCGGTTATGGGTTCAAACGCAGCGAAAAAAGCAGAATCGAGATTGCGGAGCGATTGTACTTGGCTGAAACCTTATCACTATCGGTACTCAGTATTGATTATTGCAAGCAAGCAGGTCAGATTGATATCTCGGAATCATTTAATGCGGAATATGGATTTGCTGGGTTTGCGGCAGCTGATATTGAGCTGACGGAAATTCCTGAGCTGGCGGAAGCAAGAAGCCACGCGGATAATATCA
Source organism: Eubacteriales bacterium (assembly GCA_040883365.1). GTDB lineage: Bacteria > Bacillota > Clostridia > Christensenellales > CALMFG01 > CALMFG01. The sequence goes on along the minus strand of JBFLKV010000168.1, from coordinate 9 downwards.
ATCAGCTTT